>NZ_RZPW01000545.1:0-4361 GCF_003998455.1 Mesorhizobium sp. M7A.F.Ca.CA.001.08.2.1
GCTGCTCGTTGGACCGGGTCTGGACCGCCCTGGTATAGTCGACCGAGAACCCGATGGCGGTGATGATGGGCGCCAGCATGAAAACAAACAACGGGGCCATCGAACCGTCATGGGAACGCGCGAACCGCCCAACAATTCTCAGCATGTTTCTACTCCCGACGGACATTAGCCTACGCGCATATACCACGCGACGGCAAAGCAAGGTCTAAAGCTATCGATCAATGTTTAATCGTCTCTCGCCGCCAAGCCTGGGTCTTTGCCTCCAGGCTTCAGATTCAACAAACAACGCAGTATTGGATCAAAATCTCGCCAGCTACCGGGATTGCTGCAGGCAGAGGCTAGCGAACTCGAACTCCCAAGATGCAATCACATCTGACGCTGCGGCATTTGCCGCGGACCTTAGGCTTTCAAGGAGAGGAACTGCCCTCTCTCCCCCGAGTCCTCACGGCCGAACGCGGATGACCGTCTTTCCCGCACGCCGCTCGGTCGAATTGAAGGTGGCGACGGCATCTTCAAGGCTGGAGACCTTGCCGATATTCGTCCGCAGTCGTCCGTCCCGGATCCGCTGAACGATCTCCCAAAGCTGGCCGCGATCAGCCTCGACGACGAAGTCAATCGCCAGGCCATCTGCAGGTCGAATATCCGTCGGTCCAACGACTGTCACAAGCGTTCCTCCGGCCCGGATCAGGGCCGCGGACCGCTTCTGGATATCGCCGCCGATGACGTCGAACACCAGGTCGACGCCGCCAACCTCCTCCAGTTTGTCGTTGTCGAGATCGACGAACTCATTCGCGCCGAAGTCGAGCGCCTTCTGGCGGTCGGCGGCGCGTCCGCTGCCGATGACATAGGCCCCGGCCTCCCTTGCAAGCTGCGTCACCATCGAACCGACGGCACCGGCCGCGCCGTGCGCGAGCACGCTTTGCCCCGCCTGAAGGCGGCCATGCTGGAACAGCCCCTGCCACGCGGTCAGGCCGGAGATCGGCAGGCTCGCACCCACCGTGAAGTCAACGTCGCCGGGCAGCGGCGCGAGATTGCGTGCCTCCATGGCGACATACTCAGCGAGGGTCCCGTCGCGATGCCAGTCGGCGAGGCCGAATACGCGCTGACCGATTGACAGTCCCGTGGTGCCGTAGCCGAGCGCAGTGACCACACCTGCGAGCTCATGGCCGAGGATCGATGGCGTCCGGTCACGGAAGGCTCGATCGGCCCAGGTCGAAGGCCACTCCAGTTCGGTGTTGACGAATCCCGCCGCATGAACCTCCACAACAACATCGTTTATTGCCGCCCGCGGCTCGGGCCGCTGTACCAGCTTCATCCCGGCCTCTCCTGCAGCCTGGTCCGTCACTACGATCGCTTTCATGGGAATTGTCTCCTCAGACATTTGTGTTGGGGTAATTAGCGGGCGTGGCAGCTCTTTCGAGCTTTCACGCGTCGGCTTCGCGTCCTCCACGACGACCTTGAGGTCCCTGCCTGGGTTCCTCGGAGCTCTCGCGCGCCCGCGATTCCAGGATTTTCGTTATGCGAAGTCCAGGACATCAGCCACCGGCATGCGGGGCTTCTGCGGCCAGTTGCCAGCTCGCTCCGGCCCGACGGTGAGCAACATGACCGGCACTTCGTCTTCGGCCAGGCTGAACTCGCGGTGCACCGCCTCGGAGCCGAAACCGATCATCGGTGTCGAACCCAGGCCCAGCGACCGGGCCGCGTAGATGATCGCCGCGGCGCCAAAGGTCGCGGAGCGCACTGCTTCGTCGCGCTGGCGCTGCGGCTGATCGTCATAGAGACCGCGAGCGGGGATTTCCCATTCCGGCACCAGATGCACCGGCATGATGCCGGCTTCCACCACGGGCGCCAGGCGGTCGGGGACGGTGCTGGCATCGGCCAGCCTGCCGATGATGATGAAGGTCACGGCCGCGTCGGTGATCGCGGGCTGATTCCAGGCGATCGGACGCAGCCGTGCCTTGGCTTCCGGCGAGCGTACGGCGATGAAACGCCAGTTCTGCAGGTGGAAGGAGGTTGGCGCGGACGTGCCGATACGCACCAGGTCGCGGATCTGGTCGTCGCTCAGGGTGGCAGCAGGGTCGTAGTACTTGGCCGCACTGCGGCTCAGGATCGTTTCGATGACGGCGTTCGTCGCGAAAGCGTTTTCGCTCTTCCCGGACTCCCCGAAGATTTCGGCGGTTACGCGGGTTGCTGGTCCGGTGGTGGCGAGGCTGATGCAGTTCATTGGATGGCTCCCTTATCAAGTGATTACGGAGCCCAATTTACGAGGACGAGTGACAATTTCGAGACTGAATTGGCGCAGTATGATGCGCCAAAGGATCAAACTACGCATTCCGGATCCGCGCGTTTTACTCGCCCTTGTGCGCCAGTCGCCGCCACTCCCCCGGCGTCATCCCCATCCTTTCAGCGAAGACATGCCGGAATGCCGAAACGGATTGATACCCGACCGTCTCGGCCACGGCCTCGGTGCTGATCGCTGGCTTCTTCAACTCGTTGGCGGCCAGGCTCATGCGCAGATCAGTCAAAAAATCGAGGGCGGAGCGACCCAGCTTGTCCTGAAACTGGCGCATGAACGTAGCGCGCGACATGCCGCACAGATCGGCCAGATCAGGCAGTTTCCAAGGCCGTGCCGCATCGGCGAACATCGCAGAAATGGCTGGTGCCAGCCGCGGATGGCCAGCCAGGGCCAACAAGCCTTCGGGGGCTTTCCCGGATTGGCTCGCCGCGCGCAGTACCAGTGTGAACAGGGCCGAAGAAAGCGCGTTGAGAATGGCGCGCCCTCCCGCCCTGTCACCGGCGGACTCCATCCGCATCAGCCCGACAAGACCGGCAAGTTGGTTGGATGCGGACCCCATGCCCTCTTCTCCATGGCTGTCCACAGCGCGTGTCACCAGATTAGCGGGCAGGTAGTTGCGGATCAGTCGATCATGGGGCGGCGCGATAAAAAATCGCCCACACAGCAGATCCAGTTGCTCGCCCTGGCCATCATTCTCGCTCAGCATCCATCCGGCTGCCCCCCAGCGTTGCTGGGTAGGGATTGGTGTTTGCCCGCTACCGTCGTGCAGTACATGCGCCGCGCCGTGAGGCAGCAGCACAATATCTCCGCTCAGCAGCTCCCGCGCCGCTCTCGTCTTCGGATCCTCGAGAATGGCCCGGCCCTTGACTATGACGTGGTAGGGAATTTCGTTCGCGGCAGCCTTGTTCCAGGCAACGCGCCACGGTGCACCATAGGCGCAGCGGACCTCGAGCTGGCCGGTCACGGTGATGATTTGCAGGAGATGGCTCAGCCAGTCCACTTCAGACATTGGACCTCGAAACGGAGATAGTGAAACGTCTTATCGTAATTATGGATTGTTTGCACAAATCGAAAGTACCAAGAGAGACGGCAACACGCCCGCCGATCATGAATGCGTCTCCAGGTGAAGAACTTGTCTACATGCCGAGCGCGGAGGCACCACGCACTAGATTGCTGCGGCCGTAACGGAGCAACTGGTAAAAGGATGGAGCAGTTTCCTGTCTCTGAACAGGTGCGAGGCCGATCAGCCGCCGCAGCCTACCGCCATCCCCGCACCATATGAGATTGGACGCTGCGCCCTGGGGTCTCCCAATGAGTGTCCGGTGGTCTCACCATCCATCGGTTGCCAGGCATTCGTCAGAGCTGCTGATGGCTCACGGTCACTTTCAACAGAGGACGGTATGTTGTTATCCAGCCGATTTTTAGAGCCGAGCGATATTGTGATGCTTGCCTAGTGATCCAGTTTGCCCCGCCGCCTTTGATAGCCACTTGTTGTTAGGCCTTAGCTTTCCGATTCGCTGGTGTTTTCCTCAACGGCGTTTTTGCAGTTGGCTTGCGGCCGAGTCCGCTGGATTTCGCGAGGGCTGACCGCTGGGCCGCGTAGCTCGGTGCAACCATGGGATAGTCCTTGGCGAGCCCCCACCTGGCTCTGTACTCGTCGGGTGTAATTCCCAGCAACCCAAGGTGGCGCTTCATAGACTTGAACTTGCGTCCGTCCTCCAGGCTGATGATGTAATCGGGAAACACGGACTTTTTTGGATTGACTGCCGGAACAAACGCGGGCGGCGTCGCTTCCACCGGCCGACCCAATCCCGACAAGGCAGAATTGACGCTGGCGATCAATTCGGGAAGACCGGCCGCCGGAATGGCGTTCTTCTGGACATATGCCGCCACTATGTCGGCGGTGAGCTGCAACAACTGGACCTGCGGTGCTTCAGCGTCATTCTGCATATTTCGAGTTTCCCATTTGATCGGCTTTGTCTCTATTGAGGAACTTTACAACGTGCAACGGCCCAAAGATCATGGATGGGGCTCCACGCGAAGAAACCTGTCTATATTTTAAGGG
>NZ_RZPW01000546.1:0-4350 GCF_003998455.1 Mesorhizobium sp. M7A.F.Ca.CA.001.08.2.1
AGCTTGTCCCTTCCAATCCGTACATGACGCAGGCCGCTTATCCGCGCATGGACGAGCCGATGTCGCCCGTCGAGCAGATGCCGGCCAGCGAAACCGACTGCCGTCAGCAATTGAAGCGCCTCGATGTCGCCTACACCGACCTGGCGCCGATCCATGAAGGCCAGTGCGGCATCGATTATCCGGTCAAGGTCTCGGCCATCGGCAACATCCAGATGAAACCCGCCGCAACCCTGACCTGCGACATGGCAGCTACCTTTGCCGGCTGGACGAAGAACGAACTCGTTCCCTCCGCCCGCTGGCGTTATTTCTCCGGCGTCAAGACCATACACCAGGGCTCCAGCTATTCCTGCCGCCGGATTGCCGGCGAAGGCGTCCTGTCCGAACACGGCAAGGGCAATGCGCTCGACGTCATGAGCATCGAGCTCAACAATGGCGACGACATCGACGTGCGCAAGCCCGGCCTGTTCGCCTTCCGCACCCGCGGCTTCCTCAACAATGTGCGCGCCGACGGCTGCCAGTACTTCACCACCGTGCTCGGCCCCGGCTACAATTACGACCACCGCAACCATTTTCATTTCGACATCAAGAACCGCAAGAACGGTTATCGCGCCTGCCGTTAGATCGGTGCCGGGTATCCTTTGCCTGAATGCCATGACAACGCCTAATGTGATGCCGGAACATTTGAGCGGCATTCATGAGTCAACGAAGCGTTCGGCGACGCATTATGATCTGGACGGCGACCTTGTTGGCCGCGTATCTGGCGCTCGCCTATTTCGCCGCACCGGAATTCTGGACGTTCCGCGATCGAGGTTTTCGCACGCATCGCTTCGAGATGCTGACGCACACGCCGCAAGGCATTCCGGGCGACCCGATCAATGTCGGCCTTGTCGGCACGCAGAAGGAGGTGGTCCACGCCTTTGCCGTCGCCGGCTGGGACACCGCCGACGCCGTCACCCTGAAGACCGCGATCGAGATCGGTGAAAGCGTGCTGTTCGACCACCCCTATCCCGATGCGCCGGTCAGCAGGCTGCTGTTCGATGGCCGTGCCCAGGATCTCGCCTTCGAAAAGCCGGAGGGCATCAGCGCCGACCGACGGCATCATGTCCGCTTCTGGCAGACCGATGCAAGCGGCGACGATGGCCGGCCGCTGTGGCTGGGCTCGGCCAGCTTCGATCGCGGCGTCGGCTTCAGCCACGACACCGGCGCCGTCACCCACCATATCGGCCCCGACATCGACGCCGAGCGCGATTTCCTGATGCGCGACCTGGCCACTGCCGGCATGCTGCTCTCGACCAGCGACATATCGGGCGTCGGCGCCACCAAGGCGGGACGCAATGGCGGCGGCGATCCCTATTTCACGGACGGCGAGGCAATTGTCGGCGTGTTGAAGCAGTTGCCATGACATCGCAAAAGTCAGGTCGTGGTGATCACGATCTTGCCGAACGGCCCTTTCTCCAGATGTTGCAAGGCCTGCGGCACCTCATCGAAGCCAAAAACCTTGTCGATGACCGGCTTGATCGCCAGCGCCTCGATCGCCTGATTCATGCGCTCGAAAGCACGGCGATGGCCGATCGACAGGCCCTGCACGGTGATGCGGTTGCGCATGAAGGGCAGGATGGGAAAGCTGAGCTCCATCGCGCCCAGCAGGCCGATGATCGACAGCCGGCCGTCGGCGGCCAGCGCGTTCAGAGATCGCCTTGCATTGTCGCCGCCGACCATTTCCAGCACGTGGCTCACGCCCAGCCCGTTCGTCAGCTCACGCGCGGCATCGTCCCAGGCCGGTTGCGTGCGGTAGTTGATCCCTTGCCAGGCGCCAAGCTTTCTCGCCCGCTCAAGCTTTTCATCACTGCTTGAGGTGACGATGGCGCGCAGGCCGAACGCAGTGGCGAACTGCAGCGCAAACAGCGACACGCCGCCGGTGCCCTGGATCAGAATGGTCTGACCCGGCACCGGTTTGGTCGCCTCGGCCATGGCGAACCAGGCCGTCAGCGCCGCGATCGGCAATGTCGCGGCCTCGATGTCGCCGAGCGACGGCGGCGCCAGCACCGCGGCGTCCTCGCCGAAGATGACATGATCGGAAAGCATACCCGACAGCGACGACCCCAGCGTGTGCTTATGCAGCACCGGCGGTGCGTCGCCATCCGGCCAATCGGCGATCACCTGGCCAAGCACGCGCTGGCCGACCTGAAAGCGGCTGACCGCACTGCCGACGGCCACCACTTCGCCCACCGCGTCGGATGTCGGCACGAAGGGAAAGGCAAGGTCGGGGATCAGCACGCCGTCCACGATCATCTTGTCCTTGTAGTTGAGCGATACGGCCTTGGTCCGCACCAGCAAATCGTGCGGCCCTGGCTCGGGCACCTTGCCTTCCACCTGGCTTAGCCTGGACAGGCCAAAACCGCTCATCTGCCAGGATCTGTTGATTGGGGTGCTCATGTCGTCTCGCGCTCCGTGCATTGATGCCAGGCGAGACATTTATGCCTTTCGACTATAGAAAATAGTGCTTCCGTGCGGTATAGTTTGACACTGATTGCGGACTAAAAGTCGACAATAGGAAATCGCCATGGAAACGGCCGACCTGCAAGGCACCGTTGCGTTTGTTCAGGCGGTGGAGGCCGGCAGCTTCACTAGCGCCGGCGAGCGGCTGCATGTGACGAAGTCGGCGATCGGCAAATCGATCGCGCAGCTGGAGCAGAGGCTCGGCGTTCGCTTGCTGAACCGCACCACCCGCAGTCTCAGCCCGACCAGCGAAGGCATCGGCTACTATGAAGCCTGCGTCCGGGCCCTGGCCGAGATCGAAGCCGCACAGTCGCTGCTCGCCTCGCGTCGGCAGGTCCCGTCTGGCCGGCTTCGGGTCGACGTGCCGCTGGCCTTCGGCCGACGCTGCGTCGCCCCGGTGCTGTTCGAGATTTCGAGGAAATTTCCGGACCTGACGGTTGAAGTCTCCTTCAATGACCGCCGCGTCGACCTGATCGAGGAGGGTATCGACCTGGCGATCCGCATGGGCGAACTCGACGACAGCCTGTCGCTTGCGGCCAGGCGCCTCTATGCTCAGCGCTCGGCCATATGCGCGGCTCCCGACTATCTCGACAGGCATGGCCGGCCGCAATCGGTCGAGGATCTCGCCGATCACAGCGTCATTGGCTACGGTCGCGAGGGCATCGTCCGCCCCTGGGTGATCAGACATTCCGACGGCCATCTCGCAACCTTCGTGCCCAAGGCGCGGCTCGTTCTCGGCCATGGCGAACCGATGCTGGATGCGGCGCTCGCCGGCTGCGGCATCGCCTTCCTGCCGACATGGCTGGCCGCCGACAGCCTCAAAAGCGGCGATCTCGAAATGGTGCTGTCGGAATGCCTGGTCGAGAACATCGTCGTGCATGCCGTCTGGCCGGTGACGCGCGCGCTCACGCCAAAGGTGCGGGTTGTCGTCGACGCCCTCGTCGAACATTTTTCGGCGCCGCCCTGGGATGCCGCGTGAGCGAAATACCGGTCATTTCTCAAAAATCACGCCGGACTATTTTCGAAGACCGCGCCACAATGCTATTGACCGCTCATGTTATACGTCGAAATCGCTATCGTGGTCGTCCTCATCTGCGTGAACGGCCTTTTGTCGATGTCCGAGCTCGCCATCGTCTCGTCGCGCCCGGCCAGGCTGAAAGCGATGATCGACCGCGGCACCAATGGCGCCGGCCGCGCCCTTGATCTTGGCTCAAATCCCGGCAAGTTCCTGTCCTCGGTGCAGATCGGCATCACCTTGGTCGGCGTCCTCTCCGGCGCCTTTTCCGGCGCCACGCTCGGCGAACGGCTGGCGCAGTTCCTGGCTTCGACCGGCATCCGCGAGACTGTCGCCGACCCGCTCGGCGTCGGCATCGTCGTTGCTATCATCACCTATTTCTCGCTGATCGTCGGCGAGCTGGTGCCCAAGCAGATCGCGTTGCGTGATCCCGAGCGGGTCGCCGCCAGGGTCGCTCCGGCGATGACCATCCTCGCCACGGTGTCGGCGCCGCTGGTCTTCCTGCTCGACTTCTCCGGCCGCACCATATTGTGGCTGCTCGGTCAGCGCGGCGAAAGCGAGGAAAAGGTCACCGACGAGGAGATCAAGATGCTGGTCGCCGAGGCCGAGCATCACGGCACCATCGAATCCGACGAGCGGCGCATGATCGCCGGCGTCATGCGGCTTGGCGACCGCGCCGTGCGCGCGGTGATGACGCCGCGCACCGAAGTCGACTGGATCAATCTGCAATCCGACGAGGCGGCCATCCGCAAGCTGCTCATGGAAACCCAGCATTCGCGCCTGCCGGCAGGCGACGGCGGCGTCGACGTCATGGTCGGCGTCGTCCAGACGCGTGA
>NZ_RZPW01000547.1:0-4349 GCF_003998455.1 Mesorhizobium sp. M7A.F.Ca.CA.001.08.2.1
GCCAGGCGGCGAAGAATACGGTTGTCAGCCGCTCCACCACGCTGGTTGGCGAAGCGCTGAGCGGCATTGGCCAGCTTCAATCCGAGACCGGCATCGTCCAGAAGCGGGTTTCCGATGCCAACGATCGGATGAAAACGCAGGTTGACCTTTTCGAACGGCACATTCTCGATCTGGAAGCCGTCGATCCGGCCGAAGCCGCGACACGGGTCGCGGACCTGACACAGCACATCGAAACGTCTTTCGCGTTGACCGCACGCCTGCAGCAGCTCAGCCTGTTGAATTACCTGACCTGACAACGCTTAACGGAACGGTAGAGCCCCAACGATGTACCAATTCTCCTACGCCGACATCCAGAGCAACTCCGTTGCCGACGCGAAGGACCGCGAGCGGGAGCTTCTGACCCGCTCGATCGACATGCTGGCGGCGGCAGCAGTGGCCGGCCACGATTCGATGGAGGCGATCGAGGCGCTTCATTTCACCAACCGCGTCTGGACCGCCTTCGTCGAGGATCTTGGCTCCAGCGACAACGCCCTGCCCAAGGAACTGCGCGCCAATCTCATTTCCATCGGCCTGTGGCTGCTGCGCGAGGCGGAGGACATCCGTCAGGGCCGCACCAACAATTTCGAAGGGTTGATCGAGGTGTCCCAGATCATCAGGGACGGCATTCAATGACCAACACGCTGAAGATATCGCTGAAGCCGAACGAAAAGATCTACATCAACGGCGCCGTCATCCGGGTCGACCGCAAGGTCACCGTCGAATTGATGAACGACGTCCAGTTCCTGCTCGAAAGCCACGTGATCCAGGCCGACGATGCCTCGACGCCGCTCAAGCAGCTTTATTTCATCCTGCAGGTCATGCTGATGAATCCGGCGGGCGCCGCCGCCGCGCGTGACATGTTCCGCCGTTCGCTGCCGCTGCTTCTGGCAAGCTTCGAGGACACCCAGATCTGCAGCGCGCTGAAACAGATCGACCGCATGGTCGGGGAGGATCATATCTACGAGGCGCTGAAGGCGATCCGCGCGCTTTATCCGCTCGAACGCCGCGCGCTGGGCGGTAATGACGATGTTTCGGGTGCCGAGCGCCCGCTGGCCATGGGAGCACGATACTGATGAACGTGGACATGACGACGACGATTCCGACCGGCGCCAATCAGGCCACGGCCTCGACCTCGAAGACAGCGGTCGACTACCAGTCCTTCCTGAAGCTCCTGATCGCCGAGATGAAGAACCAGGACCCGACCAAGCCGATGGATTCGACGCAGTATGTCGCCCAGCTCGCCACCTTCTCGCAGGTCGAGCAATCGGTGCAGACCAACACCAAGCTCAATCAGATCATGCAGTCGTCGGCGCTGTCGCAGGCCGACGCACTGATCGGGCGCTCGATAACCTCCGCCGACGGCCTGACCACGGGCACCGTGGCTTCGGTGCGCCTCGCCAGCAGCGGTCTCATCGCCGTGCTGCAGAACGGCACCGAAGTCGCGGTCGGTCCGGGAGTTTCGGTCAAGGCAGCTAGCTGACGCTTTCGACAGAGAGCCAGTCCCATGAATGAGGCCGACGCTCTCGACATCGTCCAGTATGCGGTGTGGACGGTGCTCGTCGCGTCGGCTCCGGTGGTGCTTGTCGCCATGGTGGTCGGCATCGGCATCGCCCTCATCCAGGCGCTGACGCAGGTGCAGGAGATCACCTTGACCTTCGTGCCGAAGATCGTCGCCATCATGCTGGTGGTGGCGCTGACCGGCCCCTTCATCGGCAGCCAGATATCGGCCTTCACCAACGTCATCTTCGAGCGCATCCAGAACGGGTTCTGAACCTGTTCCAGGAACGTGTGCCGCGGCATGCCGTTCACAATTGTCTGAAGACAGACGCCGCCGATCCCGCGGCACCTCCGGACCCACGGCGGACAGGCCTGGACCGCCTCTATCCCATTGTTGGACCATGAGCTTTTTTGCCCTTTGCGGCGCCATGCCCTACTTTCGGCAAACGGTCTGCGCAAACGGATTGTCTGACGAGCAGGCACGACATGGCAGGAACCCCAAATGATTGACGAAAAGCCGGACAGCGAGAGCGTCTCGGCGCTGGCGCCCTTCCGTCACGGCATTTTCCGCGCCGTGTGGGGCGCAAGTCTCGTCTCGAATTTCGGTGGCCTGATCCAGGGTGTCGGCGCCGCCTGGATGATGACCACGATCGCCACCTCGCCCTATCAGGTAGCCCTGGTCCAGGCTTCGACCACCTTGCCGATCATGCTGTTTGCACTCGTAGCCGGCGCCATCGCCGACAGTTTCGACCGGCGCAAGGTGATGCTTGTCGCCCAGACCTTCATGCTGGTGGTGTCGGTGCTTCTGACCCTGTTCACCTATTCAGGCCTGATCACGCCATGGACGCTGCTTGCCTTCACCTTCATGATCGACAGCGGCACCGCGCTCAACAGCCCATCCTGGCAAGCCTCCGTCGGCGATATCGTTCCCCGCAACAAGGTGCCGGCGGCCGTCGCCCTCAATTCGATGGGCTTTAACCTGACGCGCAGCGTCGGTCCGGCAATCGGTGGCATCATCGTCGCCGCCGCCGGTGCCGCGGCCGCCTTCGCGGCGAACGCGGTGAGCTATATCGGCCTGATCATCGTGCTGGCGCGCTGGAAGCCGGACGTGCCCATATCGACCTTGCCGCGCGAGTCGCTGGGGGCAGCCATGGGCGCCGGCCTGCGCTATGTCGCCATGTCGCCCAACATCGGCAAGGTGCTGGTCAGGGGTGCTGCGTTCGGCTTCAGTGCAGGCGCTGTGCTTGCGTTGCTGCCTCTGGTGGCGCGTGATGTCGTCAAGGGCGATGCGCTGACCTATGGCATCATGCTCGGCGCCTTCGGCATCGGCGCGGTCGGCGGCGCCTTGATCAGCGTCAGGCTGCGGCAGTTGCTCTCCAGCGAGACGATGGTGCGCTGTGCTTTCGCCGGCTTCGCTGTCTGCGCCTTCAATGCCGCCGTCAGCCAGCATGCCTGGCAGACGTCACTCGGCCTGCTTGTCGGCGGCGCCTGCTGGGTGATCGCGCTTTCGCATTTCAACGTCACGGTGCAGATGGCGACGCCGCGCTGGGTGGTCGGCCGGGTGCTGTCGGTCTACCAGACCGCGACCTTCGGCGGCATCGCGCTCGGCAGCTGGATCTGGGGTGTCGTCGCCGATGCGCACGGCGCCGAAACCGCGCTGATCGCAGCCAGCGTCGCCATGCTGGCCGGCGGCGCCATCGGTCTTTTGCTCCCGCTGCCGCAACAGCAGGTGCTCAACCTCGACCCGCTCAATCGCTTCAAGGAACCGCATTTGGCGCTTGACCTGAAGCCGCGCAGTGGTCCCATCGCCATCATGATCGAATATGTGATCCGGCACGAGGACGAGCCGGAGTTCCTCGCCATCATGGCCGAACGGGGCCGCATCCGCCGCCGTGACGGCGCCCGCAACTGGACGCTGGCGCGCGATCTCGAGAATCCCACCGTATGGATCGAGCATTATCACACGCCGACCTGGATCGAATATATCAGGCACAATGGACGCATCACACATGCCGACGCTGTCATCGGAGAACGCGTGCGGGCCCTGCACAGCGGCGACGAACCGCCCCGCGTACGACGCATGATCGAGCGCCCGACCACCGCCGGCACGGCGCTTGTGATGGCCAAGGGACCAATCGAGCATTAGGCTCCGCAACCGCGCCCACTGTCGCAGGCATCCGGTTAGGCCTTCCCGCTAACCCTCGCCCGACAGGTCCCGGCGCGCCTTGTCGAGTTCCTCGGCATAGCGCCGCATCAAATGGCCTTCGGTCAACAGGCCCAGCACGATGTGGTCGGTGAAATCCTCGACGACGGCGAGCTCTTCGGCGCCGGCGCGCTGGAATGTTTCGGCGGCGGCCTGCACGTTCATGCTCGGCACCAGCACCGCGTCCTTGTATTTGGCAAGATCGCGCACCGGCACCTCGCCGCCGGAAGGATCGCTGTGCAGTTCGGCCACGATCAGCACGCCGACATAGTGGTCGCCCGCATCGACGGCGATGACGCGTTGGGCCGAGCCGAGCGGCACCTCCTTGCGGAAGGCTGCCAGCGTCGTCGAGGCATAGATGGTCTTGATGTCCCTGCGCATCATCGAGCCGACTGTGAGGCTGCGCATCCAGCCGACATCGTGGGCGCTGCGGATGGTCTCGCCGCGCAGATGGAAGCGCCATGTCGAGAACGAGTAGCCGAAGGTTTCGCGCACCAGGATGGCCGACATGATCGAGGCGGCCAGCACGACGCCGGTCAGCGTCAGGTCGCGGGTCGATTCCAGCGCCAGGAAGGTCATCGTCAGCGGACCGCCGACGACACCGACGGCG
>NZ_RZPW01000548.1:0-4341 GCF_003998455.1 Mesorhizobium sp. M7A.F.Ca.CA.001.08.2.1
GGCAACCAGCTCGCGCGGGCTGAATGGTTTCGTCACATAGTCGTCGCCGCCCATTTCGAGCCCGAGGATGCGGTCGATCTCCTCGTCGCGCGCAGAGAGGAACAGCACCGGCACATCGGATATGTGCCGCAGCCGCCGGCAGACCTCCAGCCCGTCCATTTCCGGCATGCCGATATCGAGCACGACGAGGTCCGGTGCCCGGCGGCCGATTGCCTGCAAGGCGGCGGCACCGTCGGCCACCCCTGTCGTTTTCATGCCGGCCTTCTCCAAGGCAAAGCAGATCACCTCGCGGATGTGCGGGTCATCGTCGGCGACGAGGATGTGATGCGGCATGGATCAGCGGCCCGGCATGGAAGGTTCGATAGCGGAGGGAATCACGAACGGCTCCTTGGTGTCGAGATATCGAAGCAGCCGCCAGTCGCGAAAGCTCCAGGCCCGCCAGTTCTGCTGGATAGTTCGATACCAGATTTCGTCGCTGCCGCGCACGCCGGCCAGTTCGCGGACAGTGCCGGCGGCCGCCGTCTTGCCCTGGTGCTCGAGGAAGCGATCAAGCGCGGGAAACGCGCCCGGACCGAGCGAGTGAAGATACCAGGCGTCTAGGGGAATGCCCTGGCCGGTCATTTCGAGGGAATGGTCGACATTGTAGTTGGCGATCGTTGCTGCGAAATTGATGAAACAGCCGGCATAAAGCGTCAGGGATAACGTCAGAAGATTGGCGGACAGCAGCCATTCGTTGGATTTTCTAAGCGCGATGCGGGCAATGATCAGGGCAAGGCCTGCTGCCACCAGCCCCATCCAGACAAAGGCGGCGACGCGCCAGTAGGTCAATGCATAGATGCCGATATAGAGGTCGAGCCGCAGGATCGACGAGATGACCAGCATGATGTTCTGCGCCACCCAGACATAGACCAGCCGGCGGATCAGCGGATCGGCCGAGGTTTCGCTGCCGGGTCGCAGCGCTGCCAGCACGAAGCCGGCGGCAAGCAGTGCCGTGACGATCAAGGGATAGGCGCCACGATGCGCGTAGGAGGCGTAGCTCAGCCCATCGGGAAGCGCTGCCCCGCCCCACAGATAGGCGGCGTCGAGCGCCGTCTGCAGCGCAAACAGGATGTTGAAGACGATCAGGGCGCGCAGGATGGCGGCCTTGCCGAACAGGATGTCTTCGATGGTGGTGGCGGTTTTGCCGGCTTGAGCGCTGACCGCCGGCAACGCGCGCGGGATGCGGCGAACCAGGCGCGGTCGCAGAAAAGCCCAGACAGCGGCGAGCACGAACAGCCAGAAGGCAATCCGCGCCAGCTGGATAAGATCGAGCAGCCTCACGAGATCGATCAGCGACAGCCAATAGTCGATGACCGGATTGGCGGCACCGAACAGCGCCAGGAAGACCGCGCCCAGCGTCAGCGGCATCACCCAGACGGCGATCGCCGCCAGCCGGATGCGACGCCCACCGAACCGCCGCGCCGTCCTGCGCCAGCGGATGAAATCAATGACGAAGCGGAACGGCGCCGCCAGCCCGAACAGCACGATCTGCCCGGCAATGCGGGCGATGCTGTGCCGCAGCCGGCCGCTCAACGAAAGCGCGAAGACGGTCAGCGCCGCCAGCGCGATCGAGACCGACAGGGTGCTGACGTTTTCAGCCAGCGGCAGCAGCGGGACAAGCAAGGCGATGGGCTTGAGCCAGACCCGGCCGTCGTTGAAGGCGGCCGGGTGCACAGCGACGACCGCCGCGGCAATCAGCAGGGCGAACAGGAAAACCGTGATCCCGGCGGGCTGGCCATAGAACAGAAAATCCGCGAGCGCTGCCAGCAGGATGGCGACACCGAAACGGCTGCAATAGCTCGGCGCGGCGGAGAACAACGCTGTCATGACCTGGCTTTCCTGATGGCTTCCAGCCGAACCGTTGGCGGGCTTCTGCGGACAAAGGGAATGAGGGTTGCGACGGGACACGCGCGCGGCGGATCGGCCAGCCACCAGCCCTCGCTACGCAGTCGGTGAGGCAGGGACCAACGGGGCTTTGCTCGCTTGTGCATGCCGCTTGTCTCGCAAGCGGGCGGGGAAACGGCAGGGCGGATCCGAGGAGGTTTTCCGCAGGCCCGTGCAGTTTTCGTGCAGGGGTAAACGCTGCCAATCTCCCCCCTCGAGGGGGGAGATTGGCAGCTTCATGCCCGAGCTTGCCTCACCCGCCCACAAGCGGCATAGATCAGCCATGGAAACCTACCGTCCGCGCCGCTCCGTGCTCTACATCCCGGCCTCCAGCGACAAGGCCTTGGCCAAGATCGCGCAGCTTGCCTGCGATGCCATCATCATCGACCTGGAAGACGCCGTCGCTCCGGCCGACAAGATCGCCGCCCGCGAAAAACTGGCCGGCATTTTCGCCGGCCATTCCGAGAGACGCTGCGAGATGATCGTGCGCATCAATGCGATATCAGGCGAATGGGGCGCCGACGACCTGCTGGCTGCCGCAAGCTGCGAACCCGACGGCATCCTTCTGCCCAAGGTCGACACGCCGCGCGACCTGCTCGAGGCCGGCGACGTGCTTGACGACAATTTTACCCCCGACAGCGTGAAACTATGGGCGATGATCGAGACGCCCAAGGCGCTGCTCAACATCGGCGCCATCGCCGAACTTGGCCGCGATCCGGCCTCGCGGCTCAATTGTTTCGTTGCCGGAACGAATGATCTGGTCAAGGAGACCGGCATTCTGGCGACGCCTGATAGGCGCTACCTCGTGCCATGGCTGATGCAGATGGTGCTGGCCGCACGCGCCGGCGGCATCGACATGCTCGACGGCGTCTCCAACGATTTTCGCGACCTCGACGCCTTCGCCCATGAATGCGCGGAAGCCGCGGCCATGGGGTTCGACGGCAAGAGCCTCATCCACCCGGCCCAGATCGAAGCCGCGAACCGCGCCTTCGTGCCGTCCACGGAAGCGGTGGCCGAGGCACGCTCGGTGAAGGAAGCCTTCGCGCTCGCCGAGAATGCCGGCAAGGGTGTGATCGCGCTGAACGGCAGGATGGTCGAACGGCTGCACCTGGCGCAGGCCGAAAAACTGCTGGCGAAGGCAGCCGCCATCGGGTCATAAATGCTCGATGGATGCGAGTGGGCTACAGCTACTCACGACAGGAATTGAACAATGAAACTCTACCGCTTTCTGTCCGCTCCGGACGATGCCAGCTTCTGCCACAAGGTGACAGCGGCGCTGAACAAGGGCTGGCATCTGTTCGGCTCGCCGACCTATGCCTACGACAAGAAGGCCAAAGCGATGCGTTGCGGCCAGGCCGTGGTCAAGGATATCGACGGTCAGGAATACGGGCCCGATACCAAGCTGAGTGACTGGTAGATTTGAAAAGCTCCGACGCAGCGTGTGTTGAGATTCAGGTCAGGCCGAGTCGAAAATGGTGGTTTCCGAGAACCGGAGCGGAGCGTACTTTTGGGTACGTGAGCACAGTTCTACCGCGACGCGGTAGAGCGGGGAAGCGCAGGAAGCCATCATTTGCAGGCCGGCATCACCTGAATATCAGCGCACCCTACTCCGCCGCCTCTTCGATCTTCTCCATATCTTCGTCCGACAGGCCGAAATGGTGGCCGATCTCGTGGATCAGCACGTGGGTGACGATGTCGCCCAGCGTCTCTTCGTTCTCGGACCAGTAATCGAGGATGGCGCGGCGGTAGAGCGTGATGCGGTTCGGGCCTTCGCCGGTCTGCGGGTTCCAGCGCTCGGCGATGCCGCGTCCCTCGAACAGGCCGAGCAGGTCGAATGGCGTTTCCAGCGACAGATCGTCCATGATTTCGTCGGTCGGGAACTCGGCGATCTGGATGACGATCTCGCCGGTCAGTTTGCGAAAATCCTCCGGCAGATGGGCGTACGCCTCCAGCGCCAGGAACTCCATTTCGTCCATCGAGGGCGAGAGTTCGTCGTGCCAGGTGCGGGTCTTGTAGATGCGGGCCATGCTTTGTCCTTTGATCCCGGCATATAGGCTTTCGCACCGGAATCGGCAAATGAACGGGCCGATGCGCCTGCGCCATCCCTGCAGAGAGGAATAAATTCCCCATGACTCTGCTTGACTCTTGGGATGCGCTCTGGAATCTATAGGAACATAACAGGAACAATTGTGAGTGGAAGCTGACCGTCATGGCGATGACCGCCGTGGCGCGGGAGACTGTTTTTGCCCTGCGCCGCCAGATCGCGAAAATCGAGGGAACGCTGCCCGAGCGCTTGGCTGCGCCGGCAGCCGCACCCTTTGATGCTGACGTCAACACTGATCTCACAATCGTCCGGCGTGGCATTGCCGCGGCGTTGCCGGATGCGTTCCTGCCTATCGGCGTCGGGCGCCTCGACGC
>NZ_RZPW01000549.1:0-4341 GCF_003998455.1 Mesorhizobium sp. M7A.F.Ca.CA.001.08.2.1
CTTCCTCCCCATCATGATCCGCCGTCGGCGGATTGCTTTGCGCAACCAATTGCGCAAATGTTCGTGGTGGTGGGGAGTAGAATGGGATGTTCAAGGTAGCTTCGGCGATCTTTTCGCTAGTATTCGTTGGCGGCGCTAATGCCCAGTCGTTTCAACACATAGAGAATTGTCGACAGCTGGTCGCCGACGCAGACAGACTAACTTGTTACGATGCGCTCAAGGCCGATGGAACAGCGGCGCCGCTCAAACTTGAGCCGGCGATGAACGTGGCTGACTCTCCGGTTAAACTGGCCAGAGCACGCTTCAATGTTCAGATGGAGGACACGAGGCGAAGTATCTATAATCCAAGGATCGAATTATATCTATCCTTTGAAAATTCGTCTGCGAAGCGTGTCTCAGCCTTGGCCATGTTGATCACCATCAAGGACGCGTTCGGCGACGAGATTTTGGTGAACGACAGCAAGCTGGACATAAGCATCCCACCTGGCGGGTCCACGGCGAGCAACACGTATTTCTTTTGGGAAGACAATCCGTTCATCCACGATGATCCGTACAGCAGGCTTATCGGTCCAGTCACCGCAAGTACGGCCAAGACCGAAGTTGCCGTTAAGCGAATTGTCTATGAGGACGGCAGCGTCGAGTCTTTTTAAAGGGAAGAGGAAAATTATGTCACGAATTGAACGTACGGAAACCCGCAAGCGCGGTTTCTTCGGAATGATCTTCTGGTGGATGTTCCTCGCCTTCAACGCGCTGATGGGTCTGTGGATATTCTACGCCATCAAGATTTCCAGTGAGCACTACCAGGCGACGGCCGACGCTGCATCTCAGGCCGGCACTGCCATAGGCGGGACACTCGCGGTCGGGATGCTGCTTTGGCTCTGGCTGTTCGGCGACATCATTCTCGGGTTGCTTGTCGCTCTTTCCCGCGGGAAGAAGGTCACGATTGAACGGACTATTGGCTGATAGATTTCTCGGCCGGAATCAGACAAAAAGGGTCGTGCTGGGGGGCAGACTGCGAATGGCGTTCGGTGAAGAGACCCTTAAGGCGATCGTTGAGGCCGGCAAGGGCAACATAGATTTCATCGCGTTTGCCCTTATCGCGGTCCTCTCCGTTGGCGGTATGGTGGAGGGAGTCGGCCTAGGGGGCGCCGCTGGAATAGCCGTTGTTCTCGCCGCTGTATGGGTGCTACTCCGCTACGCCCTTTTGTCCATTCAATCTCGCGAGCGATTGCGGAACCTCCAAGAAGCTGCCACGATCAAAGCGCAGAAAACGCTTGCAGACCATGCAACCAAGGACGAGATAGCCGATTTGTTTAGGGACACCCGACCACAATGAGGTGCGCTGATGAGCTTTGACCCTGCGTCGCTTACCTACGGCTTTGTCGGCTTGGCAGCCGGCGCTGGCGTGCATTTTTTCCGTCGCAAGACAGAGTTGGAGCATCAGTGTGAGTTCCTCGCCGACGTGCGCGAAGATTTGCTCGAATCGTTCAGCTCGGCCGGTACGGTGCTTGACGACAAGAACACTCCTAAGCCGATCCGACAGGCCATCTTGGTTTTGCTTGCGGCTTATGGGGACAAGAAGCGCGGCAAGTCGTTTGCCGAGACCTTTCTCGTCCAAGTCAACGGACAGGAGGACGCTCCCTCTGCGGAAGACGACGGGATGGATCCTATTTCCCAGTCAATGAAGAATCTCGGCCGTGCCAATCCGGCGCTTGCACGGCAGACTCATCATGTGATGGCCAGCCTAGTTTTCGGCTTGGTTTTCCTGAACCTCGCCGATGACTTCAAAGTTGAGAAAATGAAGACTGAGGCGGCCCGGGATCCCGTTTCGCTGTGGGCTCGCATTGCGCGTTTGTTCGCATCGAATGGCGGCCCCGACCATCACGCTGGCGGAAAGCTTATCGCCGCTTAAAGCCCTGCATACATATAGCCGCCCAAACGGGCTACTCTGCGGCAGCCGGTCTAACCGGACCTGTAGTGTGCCACTGGATGAACTCGACTTCCTTCCCGGTGACTTGCCGCACGGTGTTCAACAACACCTCGTGCAAGACATGCGTTGCCCGGTAGTGGTCGCAATGCGGCGATATGAATGGCTTGATGATGCTCAGGTGCAGCGCTTCTGCCGCCACGAGAAAGCGCTCGATTTCAGCCTGCGATAACTGCTTTGAGGGTTTTGACCTAGCCATGGTAGCGAACTCCGTTAGAGGGTGATCGCCGCAACGGGAGGATTATATTCCTCATCTGCTTTGGGCTGGCAAGCGCTGTCTATTGCTTATCCCGGAAATCGAGCAGCTTGGCATGGCGGAGTCTCTCCTCGCCCTTCAGGAACCGCACGCGACCGACCAGACCAGGCTTAAGCCATTCGGCCTTTTCTTTCTTTAGACCGATGGGCACTGGTCCGCCGACTTTCCCTTGCACGCGATCCCACAGGCGCTGGCGCTTGTCGGCTTTAAAGGCAACGAAAGCGCCGCCGGCATAGCGACCTTTGTCGGCCATCAGCACCATCGCGGGCTTTCCCGCCTCGCGCTGCACGCCAATGATGTCCATTTCCTTTTCGGCATAGCACTTGATCTTGCGCCAGTTCATCGTCGGCCCGCTGCGGTAGATGCTGCCCTTGCGCTTCGAGACCATGCCCTCCAGCCCTGCCCTGTCGACCAGGTGATAAACCGCGTCGCCAGTGCCGGGCATGGCTTTGCTGATCTGAATGCGGCCAACGGCTGGAATCAGTTCCTGCAGGATCTCGCGGCGGTCTTCCACCGGCATGTTGCGCAGGTCGTGCCCGTTCAGGTGCAGGAGATCGAACGCCACCAAATACAGGTCGCGCGACGGCTTACGGCGGGTAACGGCTGATTGCAGGGCGCGGAAGTCGGAGAGGCCGGCCTCGTTGACCGTGATTGTCTCGCCATCGATGATGAAACTTTCCGCCTCGATCGCCTCCGCCTCTCCGGCAAGTTCGATGTAGCGGCCGGTCCAGTCGTAACCATTCTTGGTGAACAGCCGTATACCGTTTTCATCCTTGATAATTTGGGTGCGATACCCGTCGAATTTGATTTCATGGAGCCATTCGTCGCCTTGCGGTGGCGTGTCGACCAGCTCGGGTTCCATGGGCTTGATGAACTTCAGAGGCATGCGCTGACTCGCATAGTGCGATTCAATTAGCGCGCGCTAAAATGGTTCCGGAACATTTTAGCCATCCTGCATGTTTCAGTGCATGCCGACGATAGACACAGAAGAGTGCAGAGCGGCGCTAACGCTGATCCGGCGAACAATCGAGGATCATTGTCCGCCTGGCGTTCTTCCGAGCGAGGAAGCGGTAAATGGTCTTTATGGGCCGGAGCTCATGCATGAAGCCGCCGCTTTGGCCACCGCCATTGTCAAGACCGTCGACAAGCTGACATTGAGTTCGACGAGGATTCCGCCGGCGCCCAGCATTAAAGCTTAGCCAACGTTGGAAGGTAGGCGCGCCGAGCGCTCAACCTGACATCCAAGATGCCAGTAGTAGGGCGCATAAGGATGAGACCAGAGCGGCGGCTGCGAGAAGCACCCCTGGGCTCTGCCATCCCTGCGGCGGCTCGTGTCCCAGCCTGTTGGGCGGCTGATTATCGTTCATGGGCGGCAGAAAATTAGGTTGCCCTAATTCTTGACGATGGCGCCAGGCCGGCAAACCCTGTTGCGAACGGGTTGCAATGATCTCACCAGGCTGCATTCGCTCATCCGTGATGATTACCCGCCACGCCAAGCGAGCCGTGGCGGGTAATCAACCAACCGACGATGAGGGGACTGTTGATCGTCAGCTGCATCAAACGTGTAAAGAACTCCAATGTTTCACGGGTCAGACCTTTGCGCTTCGGCATTGGGCTTTGGTCGGACCCAAGCCCTTTAGCGCCAACGCGGGTTCCGCTAATGCACGAAAAAGCCCGCCACCTTTCGGCAGCGGGAAGGGTCTGTAGTAGCTGGGATCAACCAGCAAAGGTCAAACGAGCCGCGGCGGGGTTGGTTGCGATAGTAGGGGCGGACGCGGCATGCTTGCGTGACCAAATGGAGGTTTTGAACCAATGGCCGTAGGTGCCGATGCGCTATTCCGCGGCCTCCGTGCCTTCGTAGCAGTTCCTCGCCATCGCCATGCACTGATGCGCCATCGATCGGCAGAGACCTTCCTGCTTCTCGACCCATGGTCCAAAATGGCCGTGCGGCAATTTTGCCTTGTGGTGCAGCAGCCAGCGGCCGATCGCCAGCTTCTGCCCGTCGGACAAGTGCCCGCGGGGAATTGCTCGAGTGTTGGCCGGCACGGGATCTGCCAGCGGCGCGACATTGCTCGGGGACATAAGAGCGAGATAGGCC
>NZ_RZPW01000054.1:0-14630 GCF_003998455.1 Mesorhizobium sp. M7A.F.Ca.CA.001.08.2.1
GATTTGATGTTCGCCAGAATTGCGCGCCACTGTGCCGCCGCATCGCCAGTGAATCCCCCTCCTCTCTTTCCGGTCGGATCATAATTTTCGGCGGTTGCCGTATTTCCGCAAAGGTAGACAAATCCCCTTGCTCCGGAGACTACCGTGCCTTTTCCCCACGGCATCAACCTTCCGTTTTTGAATTTCTTATGAGTTACGAGTTCCATGCTTCGTCCAGAACTCTTGATCGTCAGCCTATCAAATCGTCTATTCTGATCGGCAGATCGCGAATGCGCTTGCCGGTGGCATGATAGACGGCACTCGCCACGGCAGCAGCCGTTCCGACATTGCCGAGTTCGCCCAAACCCTTGACGCCGGCAGGGTTGACCTGATGGTCGATTTCGGGGACCAGGATAACGTCGACCTGTTTGATGTCGGCGTTGACCGGCACGAGATAGTCCTGCAGGTCGCGGTTGACGTAGCGCGCGTGTCGCTGATCGATTTCCGTCGCCTCGTGCAACGCCTGGCCGATACCCCAGATCATGCCACCCATCAGCTGGCTGCGCGCGGTGCGCGTGTTCATGATGAGCCCGGCGGCGAAGGCCCCGACGATGCGCGGGACCCGGATTTCGCGTGTATAGCTGTTGATGCGCACTTCGACGAACTCGGCGCCAAAGGCATATTTGACCGAATCTTCGTCGTTCTCTCCACCATGAAATTCCGACTGTCCGGCATAGAGTTTGCTGAGGGCTTCAGGCGAAGAACCCTTCGGCGCAAACTCGGCATATTCCTCGATGGCGCCGACTTGCATAGCCTTGAAGACATCAGCCAGCTTTGCGGATTTGCCGGTCTCGGTGACGACCTCTTCGCCCTTCAAGTCCAGCTTCGCATTGCCCGAACCGGCCAGCGGAGCCCCCCTGCCCGCAGCGGCGGCGAACAGCTTTCCGCGTATCGCGTCGCAGGCTTTCATGACCGCCGAGCAGACACTGGCGGTCGAGATCGATCCGCCCGACACGGGAGCCGGCGGCAAGGCACTGTCGCCCATCTCGACGCTGATCTTGTCCATGCCGATGCCCAGTCTTTCGGCCGCCATCTGGCCGGCGATGGTGCGAACGCCGGTGCCGATTTCATGCGAGCCGCACTGGACTCGAACCTCGCCGTCGGCGGTGAGACGAACCCGGGCCGCGCAGGGCGCGGCGGCAGTCGGATAGATTGCCGTCGCACAGCCCATCCCGACCAGCCAATCGCCGTCGCGCATCGAGCCGACCCTGGGATCGCGCTTCGACCAGCCAAAGGCCTCCGCTGCCTGGTCGTAGCACTTGATGAGTGAGCGGCTGGAAAATGGCTTGCCTCCTATGGGCTCCTTCTCCGGTTCATTGATGCGACGAAACTCGACAGGATCCATGCCGAGGGCCACAGCCATTTCGTCCATGGCGTTTTCCAGCGCGTAGACATAAGGCGTCTCCGGCGGCGATCGCATGTAGCCAGGCGTGTTACGGTCGGCATGAACCAGCGAAACATGCGTCAGAACGGCGCCGTAATTGTACATGCGCGCGGTGGCGGACGTGCCGCCGACGACATAAGGGTCAGGGCGTGACGTCACCTCCCAGGCCTCATGTCCGAACGCCGTGATGCGGCCGTCCTTGCCGGCGCCCATGCGGATCCGATGCCGCGTTTCGGCGCGATAGGTCTGCGTACCGAAGGCTTGCATGCGATTGACGACGCAGCGAACCGGGCGGCCAATGCGTCGCGCCGCGACGGCAACGATAGCGGTGCGTGCCGTCATCGGCCCCTTGGAGCCGAAGGCACCGCCGATATAGGGACTGACGATCCGCACATTGGCCGGATCGAGCTTCAGCTGGCGTGCCAGTTCCACCTTCCAGCCGGTAACGTTCTGGCTGGGCTCGTGTATGGTCAACTGGTCGCCTTGCCATATTGCGGTGGTCGAAAACAGTTCGATCGGATTGTGATGCTGGGTCGGCGTCGAATATTTTTCGTCGATCTTTACCGTCGCATCCGCCCAGGCGGCATCGAAATCACCGGCCTTCGCATCCTCCTTGAACATAGGGTTTTTGCCGGCAGCCGGCTCCATCTTCACGCCCTTGGAATCAAAGCTGGCGGCGGGCCGTTCGTCCTCATAGTCGGCGCGGATCAACATTGCGGCTTCCTCCGCCGCCTCGAAGGTCTCGGCAACCACCAGAGCGATGATCTGACCGTCGTGAAAAACCGTCTTGTCGTGCAAAGGCCCGATCGAACTTGCGCCGGTGTTGCCGAATTTCGGCGTGTCGGTCTTGTCCATATCGTGATAGGTGACGATGTCCAGCACACCGGGTACGGCCCGGGCGTCTTTCGTGTGAAGTCCCGAAACCTTGCCCCGGGCAATGCTGCTGGTGGCAAGGGCACCGTAGGCGACGTTGGCCGTGACGATGTCGGCGGGATAGCCGGCCTGTCCGGTAACTTTTAGCCGGGCGTCAATGCGGACAACCGGATCGCCCTGGTTTTCCCTGGGGGCGGGTGCAGCTTGGTTCATGGCTCAGCCCTTCATATCCCGGGTTTCGAGCAGCGCCCGCACCAGCGTGCGCTTGCCGAGCGGTATCTTGAATGCGTTATGCTCGCGCGGTCTGGCATCGGCGAAGGCAGCCTCGGCAGCCTCTTGCGCCGCGGCTTCGTCAAGCACTTTGCCCTGTAGCGCGTCCTCTGCTTCGCGCGCCCGCCACGGCACCGTCGCCACACCGCCAAGCGCAATGCGCGCACTCCTTACCGTCTCGCCATCCATGTCGAGCGCAACAGCCGCGGACGCCAACGCAAACGCGTAGGATTCGCGATCGCGAATCTTCAGATAGCGCGACCGGCTGCTCCACCGTTCGAGCCGCACTTCGATGGCGGTTATGAGCTCGTCGGCGGCGAGATCCGTCTCGATGTCGGGCGTGTCGCCCGGCCGTTTGTGCAGCTTGGCAAATGCAAGCGTGCGCCTTCCCCGCGGACCTTCGATCTCGACGGTGGCATCGAGCGCAACCAGTGCCTGCGCGAAATCGCCGTGATAAGTGGCGATGCAGGCATTGCTCGTACCCAGCACGGCGTGCTGGCGATTGGACCCTTCCATCGCAGCGCAGCCGGAGCCGGGTTCGCGCTTGTTGCACGGCCAGGAAATCTCTCGAAAATACTCGCAGCGCGTACGTTGCAGCACATTGCCGCCCAGGCTCGCCATGTTGCGAAGCTGACCGCTGGCGGCGAATTTCAGGCTGTCGGCAAGGGCCGGGCAACGCCGCCGGACGTCATCGTTGTCGGCTGCTTCACCCATGCGGACCAGTGCACCAAACCGGATCGTGTCATCGTTTATCCTGATCTGCCGCAAGGCTGGCTCGGCAAGAGTGTTGAGGTCAAGCAGTCGGTCCGGCCGCGCGACACCGAGCTTCATGTAGTCGGCCAGATTGGTGCCGCCGGCGATGAATTGCGTGTCGGCGCCGGTTGGCGGAACGCGCACGGCATCGACACGGGATGCCATGGCGATTGCAGCGGAGACGCTGGTTGGTCTTTCATAAACGAAGGGGCGCATCCTAGGCCCTCCTGATCTCGTCGCGCGCCTGGACGATCGCCGCAACGATGTTGGGATAGGCCGCACAGCGACACAGATTGCCGCTCATATATTCGCGAATGTCATCTTCCGACCCCGCATGGCCTTCGTTGATGCAACCGATGGCGGACATGATCTGACCCGGTGTGCAATAGCCGCATTGAAAGGCATCGTGGTCGACGAAGGCCTGCTGGACCGGATGCAGTTCCCCGTCCGTCGAGGCCAGGCCTTCCACCGTTGTGATCTCCCGCCCCTGGTTCATGACGGCAAAGCTCAAGCAGGACAGTACCCGCTTTCCATCGATCAGAACCGTGCAGGCGCCGCACTGACCGTGATCGCAACCTTTCTTGGTGCCGGTCAGGCCGACGTGATCGCGCAGAGCGTCAAGCAGGCTGGTTCGATTGTCGAGCGCGAGATTGTAGGTCTGTTTGTTGATACGCATTGAAACCGCCGACAAGTCGCGTGGTTCGGCTGGCTTTTCGGACGCTGGCTGGGCAGCTCTCGTCGGGGAATTCACAAGCGGCATCGCCGCCGCCGCCGAAACAGAGGCCGTCATGAACATGCGTCTGCTCAGGCCACTGGACATCTTGGCATCAGACATGGCTGGCTCCGGGCTGGCTGGGTCTCAAGCGGCCCAAACCAGTCGCGGAGGACAAAGTTCCCTCCTCACGAGCCTGTGATTCCTTTTTCTGTGGCGGGTTCGATGTAACCGGAACCTCACCTGTCGGGCGATGGTTGTGTGCCAAGGGCCGGAAGGAGGCGATCATGAGCGATGGTCGGCATGACAAGGACGGTGACAATGGACCTGTGTTCTCTGCGGAGCAGGCGAGACAGGGCGAGATCATCCTGCGAACGCGCACGCGTCGGGTTATCTTCATAGCAGGCTTGGTCGGTATCGTGATCCTGGCCATCGTGGTCAGGTTGGCAATCGGCTGAACCAATTCCGCCAGGCGCGAAACCGTGCCCGGTCGCCAGGAACCTTTTACGACCAGTTGTCGTTGACTGGCCACGGTCAAAACTCCTGGGAGTTCTCCCGTGGACGCGAAAACCCAAACCGAAGAACCTGAAACCGGCGACACGCACGCCGCGCCACGCAGGGCCACCTCAGACGCGTCGCCAAAACACCGGAAAGACGCCGGTCAGGCCGACGGTCAGGAGCACAAGCAGGACAAGCAGGCCGGAGAACCAAAGCCCAGCCTGCTGAGCTTCCCTCGGCGGCACCCTTACATATCGATCGCCATCCTGCTCGCAGTGCTGTTGATTGCCGTAGGGCTGGTCTTGTGGTGGCTGGACGCGCGTCAGTATGAATCGACCGACGATGCTTTCATCGACGCCCGCACGGTGACGATCGGTGCCGAGATATCGGGTCGTATCACCGATGTCGCGGTCACCGACAACCAGTCTGTGAAAGCCGGCGACGTGCTCTTGCGCATCGACGACAGCGACTATCAGGCAAGCCTGGCGGAAGCCGACGCCGGTGTGGCCTCGGCGCAGGCCGAGATCGTCGATGTCGGTGCACAGATCGAAGCACAAAACGCCAAGATCGATGCGGCACAGAAGCAGTTGGCGCAGGCCCAGGCCGCGCTCGAGTTTGCCAAAGCGGAGGACAAGCGCAACCGTGAGCTGCTGGCCAAGGGAACCTCCACCCAACAGCAGGCGGAACAGGCCGCTTCTACCCTGCGCCAGGACCAGGCCGCCCTCGACAGCGCCGGAGCAAACGTCGCTGCCGCGAAAAGCCAGGTCACTGTTCTGCAGGCACAGACCAAGAGCGCGGAAGCAAAGCTCAATCAAGCCAAGGCCAGCCAGGAGCAGGCCCGCACCATGCTGTCGCGCACCATCATAACCGCGCCTGTCACCGGTCGCGCCACCAGTATCACGGCCGCCAAGGGCACCTACGCCCAGCCTGGTCAGGTGCTGATGATGTTCGTTCCCGACGAGGTCTGGGTGAAGGCTAATTTCAAGGAGACCCAGCTTGATCTGATGCGGCCGGGACAGCCCGTCGACATCGATATCGACGCCTATCCCGAAAAGAACTTCCACGGCCGCGTCGACAGCATCCAGGCGGGCAGTGGCACCGCCTTCAGCCTGCTGCCGGCCGAGAATGCCACCGGCAACTTCGTCAAGGTGGTGCAGCGCGTGCCCGTGAAGATCGTCTTCGACCGACCGCCGGGCGTGCAGCTGGGTCCAGGCCTGTCGGTGGTGCCGACAGTCAAGGTGAGATGAGCGCCGTCGAAATGGCTGGTGAACGGAGCGAAAGCCGGTCCGCCGCCGGCGGGCGCAATCCGTGGCTGATCGCAGTCGTCGTCTCGATCGCCACCTTCATGCTGGTGCTCGACACCTCGATCGCCAACGTGGCGCTGCGCAACATCGCCGGCAGCCTCGCGGCCGGGATGGACGAAAGCACCTGGGTGATCACCACCTATCTGGTCGCGAATTCCGTGATCATCCCGGTTAGCGGCTGGTTGGCCAGCGTCATCGGCCGCAAGCGTTACTACATGCTTTGCGTGGCGATCTTCACCATAGCGTCGCTGCTGTGCGGCCTGGCGCCCAATCTGGAAATGCTCATCGTCTTCAGGATCCTGCAAGGCCTCGGCGGCGGCGGCATGGCACCCAGCGAACAATCCATTCTCGCCGACACCTTTCCACCCGAAAAACGCTCCCCGGCATTTGCTCTTTACGGCATTGCCGTCATCGTCGCACCGACAGTCGGGCCGACCATCGGCGGTTGGCTGACCGACCATTTCTCCTGGCACTGGATATTCTTCATCAATGTCCCGTTCGGCATCATGTCGCTTGCCTTGGTGCAGTGGCTGGTGGACGAGCCTGATGTGCTCGAGCGCGAACGGCAGGAACGGTTGAAGGGCGGCCTCAGAATAGACTGGGTCGGTTTCATCCTGGTCGCCACGGCACTCGGCTGCCTGGAGATCTTTCTCGATGAGGGCCAGCGCAACGACTGGTTCGCATCAGGTTTCATCGTGACCTTCGCGGCGATTTCGGCGGTCTCATTCCTGCTGCTGATCCCGTGGGAATTCAGTCACCGCGATCCGATCGTCGACGTCCGCCTGCTGTTCAGCCGCCAGTTCGGCACATCGTTCCTGGTGATGATGGCAGTGGGCGCCGTGCTGTTCAGCACCACCCAGTTGATGCCGCAACTGCAGCAGACCGCCTTCAACTATACGGCCACCCTGTCGGGCCTGTCGATGATGCCAGGTGGCATCGCAATGTTGATGCTTATGCCGATTTCCGGATTTGCCGGCGCCATCGTCCAGCCCAAATACCTGATCATGGCAGGCATGTCCGTCGTCGCTGTCGCGCTCTGGCATATGACATCGCTCACCCCGGACGTCAGTTTCGGCTTCTTTGCCTTCGCGCGCATCTTCCTGATGATCGGTTTGCCGTTCCTGTTCATCCCCATCTCGACGGCGGCTTACGTCGGTCTTGCTCCGCAGCAGACGAACCAGGCGTCGGCACTCATCAACGTTGCCCGTAACATCGGCGGAAGCATCGGTGTGTCGCTGTCCAACACGGTGATAGCCCAGAACGCGCAAATCCATCAGGCAAACCTCGTCGGCCACACAGCACAGTCGTCACCGGCCTACCAGCAGGTTCTGCGTCAGGCGACCGAGCACTTCGTGGCTCAAGGCTCGCCGATGATCGACGCAAAACAGCAGGCGCTCGGCTGGATAGGACAGTTGATAGCGCGGCAGGCCTCATTGCTCGCCTATATCGATGTCTTTCGGTATTGCGCGGTAGCGACCGCACTGCTCGTTCCCCTCGCCTTGCTGCTGCGCTCTCCCCGGCCCGAAAAGCGTTAGGTCGCGCCGCGGCGGTGTATGGCGCTGCCCCGCCATGCGGCTTCGGCTTCGCGAACTTCCGTTGGAACCAGCGCGTCGAGTCGACGTTCAGCCCTTGTGCAACAGGAGGAGCTGGCCATGCCACGAGGCGACAAATCGAAGTACACTGACAAGCAGGAGCGTAAAGCCGACCACATTGCCGAAGGTTATGAGAAGCGCGGGGTTTCCGACAAGGAGGCAGAGCGGCGCGCATGGGCAACCGTCAACAAGGACGATGGCGGCGGCAAGAAGGAAGGCGGTTCGGGCCGCGGCAAACACACGGGCCATCCGGCGGCGCACAAAGGCGGCAAAAGCGGCGGCAAGGCATCGGCATCACGATCTGCCGCAAGCCGATCGGAATCGGCAAAGAAAGCTGCAGCGACCCGCAAGCGCAATGCGGAACACCGTGCCCACTGATCTGACGGCGGCGCTCAATGGGGCCGAACGATGGAAGGACAGGGATGAAATCGCAGCTCGTCAATGAGATCGGCGGACAAAGGACATTTGTCCTGGTGCTCGACCCGCGCGAAGAAGCGTTCGCGGCACTGACCGCCTTCGCGGTCGACCAGAAGATCGGCAGCGCGTCCCTGACCGCCATAGGGGCTTTCGAAAAAGCCACCGTGGGCTGGTTTGATCCGGACGCGAAGACCTACCGCAAAATCCCTATCGACGAACAGTGCGAGGTTCTGAGCGCGATCGGCGATGTCGCACTGGGTGATGACGATAAGCCCAGCCTGCACGTCCATGCGGTGCTGGGATTGAGCGATGGCACCACCCGGGGTGGACATCTGCTTGACGGCATCGTTCGACCAACGCTCGAAATCACCCTGGTGGAAGCGCCCGGCCATCTGCGCCGCAGCAAGCGCCCGGATCTCGGTGTCGCGCTCATCGATCTGGACGATTGATCTCCAGCCGCTCTGGCTCGTTCTCAGGCCTTCTTGCTCCGCTCAGCAGGTGCTGTGTCCGGCGCCGCTTCCCACCCGAACACGCTGCGCCCGCCAAGCAGATGCGACTGGTCGAATTCTCCCGCGACAATTTCCTTCAGGCTGGGGCCGGTTGCGTATCGTTCGACTTGCCGCGACTGATCGTCGAGCCGCCTCAAGGCACCGATTTCCTCATCGCGACCGAGCTTTGCCTTTTGCACGGCCGACTTCAGAACCCCGATCGTCTCATCATAGACCTTCAGCGGCACTGGAAATGGATGCCTGTCCTTGCCGCCATGCGCCAGCGAGAAGCGGCCGGGATCGGAAAAGCGGCAAGGCGCGCCATGCACCACCTCGGCAACGAGGGCCAGCGCGCGCACCGTGCGCGCGCCGACGCCGGGGACCAGAAGGAGCTCGGCGAAATCGGTGGGACCGCGGTCCGCGGCGGCGGCGATATTGCCGTGAAGACGATGCATGACGACATCGCTTTCGCGAACGTCATGATGGGCCGGCATGACCAAATGCGGCAGCAGCGGCTGCTCCGGTTCCTGCCGGCGCCTCGGCTCCGCGCAACGCTCCAATGCCGCAAGCTCGCCCAGGATGCGATCGGGTCCGAGCTCCTGCAAAAGGTTCAGTTGCCCTTGGCGCGACGCGTCGGCGCGCCTGTCGGTCAGGTTGACGATCTCGCCTTGATTGATGCCCTCGATGGCGGCATGCGGCTGGTCGACAAAACTCTTGAGCCCCTCGGAGAGCCAATGGTAGCGGCGCGCCACCTTGCTGTCACCGTTCATGCCTTGCTGCACCACGACCCAGCGACCGTCATCGGTGACGATGAAACCATGCAGGTAAAGATCGAAACCGTCCTGGACTGCGGCGCTGTCGACCTTGGCGACAAGGCGGCTGACGGTGGCCAGGCCCGCTCCATCAAAGCCGACGCGTTGGCCGATGGCTTCGAGTTCATGCGGGGTTTTTCGCGAATGCGCGCCGCGACCACCGCAGACATGAATGCCGAGCTCGCCGGAAAGCGGCGTGAGGCCACGCTTCAAAGCGCCCACGACGCTGGTCGTGATCCCCGACGAATGCCAATCCATGCCCATGACAGCACCAAAGGACTGGAACCAGAACGGATGCGCCAGCCGTCGCAGCAGTTCGTCTCGACCATAGTGATGAATGATCGCTTCGCACGTCACGGCGCCAAGACGCGTCATGCGGTCGCCGAGCCATTTTGGCACGCGCCCGCCATGGAGTGGAAGATCAGCACTTCCCGATCGTTGCGTCACGTCTGCTATCCGTTCTGGTGTCCGTTATTCTCTTAACAGATAGGCAGCCAAACCGCGCAAGGAAGCATGGACACTTTCCGCCGAGCCGAGTTAGCGAACGTCAAGTCCAGTTCGAGAGAACCGTTTCCATCTCAACCGTCTCGACCTGCTGCGCGAAACGTTGGTGGTAAACGGTCAGCAGTGCGTCGTGGGTTGCATCGGAAGAACTGCATAGCGCGTCCGTCACGAGAACCACGCGATAGCCGAAATCGATGGCTCCGAGCACCGTGGCCAGAACGCAAACATCCGTTTCGCCACCGGTGATGACGAGCGTATCGATGCCGCGCTCCACCAGGAAGGCTCTGAGGCGCCCTTCGAACCAGGGCGAGTAGATGTGCTTGTCGATGATCGCCGCTGGCGGGCAGTAGCCGGCTAAAGACGGCAACAGTTCGGTCATTTCAGGCCCGATCGTCTCGATCGTCTGTGAAGCCCAGCGCTCATAATAGCGCTTCCATGTGCCGACGCCCTGCCCCGGCTTCTTGGCTGGCATGAAGCGTGTAAAGACCGTCTGCGGCGCGCGTCTTTCGACCAGCGTCTCGATCTGCGGGAGAACCCGGGTGATCCAGGGTGTTGCCCATTGAGACGGCTCGGCAAACAGCCGCTGCATATCCACGCAGACATGCATGCATCGATCGCCCAAGGGACCGTATGCCAGCCCCGGCATCGACATCAGTGCGTCTCCGACCGGCCAAGCATTCCCTGACTCCTCATTTTGCCAGCAAAGACACGCAACGCCGCGCGCAAGCACTGGTTCCTGAGATAGCCAACAGGAACCGACGCAAATGACCGGCGTTTTCGCTGTGATGAATGGAGGTGCTCGCATGAGACCGCGCGAGAGGCGTTGGAGCCGCAAGTCAACCGGGGCGCCAAAATGGAACTGAGCGGAGGATGTCTCTGCGGCACGATCCGCTTCCGCGTTGGAAGCGAACCGAGAGTGCATTACTGCCATTGTGATATGTGCCGGCGAGCGACCGGCAGTGCGTTCGCGGTTCTGGCCTGGGTACCTTCCCAAAGCGTGACCTGGGTCGATGCGACGCCGACCTATCGCAGGTCTTCGCCGATTGCCTGCAGGGGGTTTTGCTCCGCCTGCGGATCGCCGCTCAGCCTCGCCTATGACGCATCGCCGGGAGAGATCGCGCTTCATGTCGGAACGTTCGACGATCCGGCTCGCCTGGAGCCGCGCTACAATTATGGATCGAGGCAGCGACTTGGCTGGGTTTGCTGCGGAATGGACCTGCCGCACCACGACACCGAGGAGCGATGGTGAAACCATGTCTGAAGGGGAAGCCTGATGAGCATGTTTTACCGGGCGGCCAAGATTGCCGAAGAGGTCCACCAGGCACAGCGCGACAAGACCGGGCGACCTTATATCGAGCACTGTCGCCGTGTCGTTGACGCGGTCGAAACCAAGGATCAGAAGGTCGTCGCCTATCTCCATGACGTCCTGGAAAAGGGCGAAGGCTGGGACCGGACCAGGTTGGAAGAGGCCGGTTTTGGCCCGACGATCACGTCGGCCGTCGACGCCATGTCGCGCAGGGACGGCGAGGATTACTTCGCGTTCGTGCGACGAGCGGCATCGAATCCATTGGCGCTGCCGGTGAAGCGCGCGGATCTGGCGGACAATATCTGGCAGGCACGACAGGCTGGGGCATCAACCGTCAGATACGAGGAGGCACTACGCATCCTTGATGAAGAGTTTCCACGCGGTTAGCAGCTGCCTTGAATTTCAGCTCGCGCCGATGAGAACGGGCAATCTACTCCGTGACGTGGGGCGTATGCCTTCTGTCCTCCGCGGGCTCGACATCGATGCGCGCCTTTTCCGGATCGAATGCACCATGACGTGCAATGGCCCGCGCCGCGGTTTCAGGCGTCTCGTACGCCCACATGAAATCGTCAGCCGAGCTGCCCACGGCATGGACGCGCCAGTAGCTCGCGGTACCTTTCAAAGGGGAGCGGCTGGTGGTGTTCGTTTTTTCGAAAAGGTCAAAATAGATGTCTTCGAAAGGGATATAGAACACGGGCTCATGTCCTTCTTCCTGAAGCACTTTCGCCCGTTCCGTGGCAGCGACTATGGCGTCGGAAAATCGTACCGTCACCGTGCCCGCAAACGGTTCTATGGCCAACTGGCCAGCATGGTGTCTTGAGATTGCGCCTGAAGCTTGCATCCAAATTCTCCCTGGCTGCCGATTGATTGCGAGACCGCATTTCGGCTCGTCATGCATGGAGACGAAATGCGCGGCGATGCGTCAGGTTCCGGTCTTTACTATGGGGTCGATGGCGCCCCTCCTTCAGCGCGTGCCATGGCTATCGAGAAACGCAGCCAACATTCGCGAAACCTGATCAGAAGCCTCACGCGTCGGGAAGTGTCCGATGCCATCCAGCACCACCCGCCTGTAGAACGCGGTGAAATGCCCTTCGAGCCCCTCTGAAGACTGGGCAAACACAACGCGGTCGTCACCACCGTGAAGCGTCAAGATCGGCACCGTGATGATCTTGACCGTTGCTTGCCGGCGGGCGAGTTCGGCATAACGCGGATCGGGCTCGGCCTCTTCCCACCGGGCCCGATAGGAATGCAACGTCACATCCGCCCAGTCAGGATTTTCGAACGAGCTCGCAACGCCATCGAAAATGGCGTCGTCGAACCAGCCTGATGGACCCCAGCTGTCCCACTGATACCTGGCGAATTCCTTGCCGTTCTTTCGTACGAACTCGGCGCCCCGTGCGGTCGCCATGAACCATTGATACCAAAATGCTTTCGCCTGTTCGGGCGTCGGCGTTGCTGGTTTGCCTGGTTGCCAGCCGAGGGACAGCGCAGCGCAGCACTTGATGCGGTCCGGAAAAACCGACGCGAGCAGATAGGATATCCGAGCGCCCCAATCATGTCCGACAACTGCAAAGCGGCTGATGCCAAGCGCATCTGCAAAATCCAGCACATCCTGCGCCATCGCGGCAATCTCGCCCGAGCGCATGGTTTCTTTCGACAGGAACGATGTCGGCCCAAAGCCTCGCAACCAAGGGGAAAACGTCCGGAAGCCAGCTTCATGAAGGACCGGCGAAATACGAGCGTATGTCGTCGCGTCGTCGGGCCAGCCATGCAGCAGGACAACCGGGGCGCCGTCCTGCGGTCCACCATCGAGATAGGCGACGCGCAGCAGAGGTGTGTCGCAATGTGAGACGGAGTTCATTTGCTCTGAGGCCCCGTAGCTGGCTGGTCGCCGCCAGTCGTGGGGCCTGGTCTGGCGGCCTGATCAACCTGTGGGTTCTTGTTGCTGGTGGCTTTCATCGGCTCGGTGTTGTTGTCGCAGGCGCCGAGCGCAAGGGCAGCGGCCAAGACCAGGAATGAAAAGAACCTCTTCATCGAAACCTCCTCTGGTTGATGCCCGGCAAACGAGGTTCCGCCAATTTGGTTGCCCGACCGGGGTCCTCAAGACGCCATGGGATTGCCGATCAACGCTTCGAGCTATTGGAATCGGCCGCAACTGTCGGGTCAGGCAGAACCGGGCCACGTTCAGTCTCCGAACCCTCAGCTTCGATCTCCTGCACGGCCCGATCCCAGTGCTCCTGCTCGCGGCCTACCGGCCGGCCCTCTTGTTCCCAGATTTCATAGGCCCGTCGTTTGATCTTTTCTTCCCTGCTGTCCATGGCTAGATCCTCCAATTCGTCAGTCTCAATTCCGGGCCATATTTTTTGTTCCTCCTCTGTCGGCAACAGCCGCTGCCGGATTTCGGGAAGGCCCTTGTGGATTGCATGGGATGACCGGCTTGGTAAATTTCGTACCGATATTTTTTCGTGACACACCTATGCTCGCAGTTTTATGAATCAGGATATCGGCCAGCGCCGAGCACGTCCCTCTCCGATCCCACTGCCCGGCGCTCAAAGCCGGATCGCCCGTCGCATCGACATGGCGGGCTGTTGCTTCGATTGGAGGTGACGCTCATGCGGGAATTGCCGAAAGACATCGACGCCGATGTGGTCATCGAAATCAGCAAGCTGCTGGACGACAGCCCGCTTTTCGTCCCGGTGCGGGTTCATGAACTTGCGGCCAGGGTGAGGCAGAGGGTGAAGACCGGCCTGCCAGACCTTTCGATTGAAGAACTGATCGTGGAGATGGCCTCCGTACGTCAGCTGGCCATGGCCTTTGATCTGCCTGGATCGGAGAATGTCGTGCAAATCCCGGTGCGGTATCGCCGCTAGCACTGCGACGTCAAACGCTCCATCCGGAGGTCAGAACAAGCGACGCCTCAAACATCTGCCCACCGATCTCATCGCGTACCTTGACGGTTATCTTGACGAAATCGCAGTCGGGCATTTCGTCTTGGGCGACATCCTGCAAAATACGAATTGCTTCCGCTCTGGCTTGTTCCCGGGATTCGAACAGCTGCCCGTCATCGTCGGGTACCGCGCCGTCACCGTTTTGAAGATCAAAGTAGTACCGTTTCATTTTTCCTGCCGCGCTGGAACATCTGGCGTTTCAATGATTCCGCTTCATGGCGGTTCCTGCCCGCTGGCCGTGCTGGTGACGACGTGGTCGTTCAACGCACCGCAGGGCGAAGCGCCGATATGAAAAGCACCAGCAACGCCAAGGCGTTGAGGCCTGCGGCGATGGCATGCGAATACTCCCATTGGCGCCGCAGCAGCTCCCAGTTTTCAGGGAGGACAGTCCAGTTCCGGGTCGCCTGATTGATTGGATAGGTCAGCGTCCAGAAGGCAAACTGCGTGGCGCCGATGCTTAGAAAGGCGACAACAACCAAGCCGAAAGATGCACTCGCTCGGTAGAGCAGGATCGCCAGGGCGGCCGTGGAGAGCAATGCTCCCAGCACCACGATGCCGAACAGGTTCCATCCATCATAGGCGCGCTGCGCAGCCAGATAGTTTGGCCCGTCGAGCTTCATCTTGTTGAACATGGCGAAGAAATGCGCGGCGGCCGGAACGAAAGCCAGTGCAACGAAAATGAAGCTGACCACTCTCAGACTATAGATTGCCATGTCGGTCTCCTCTCAGG
>NZ_RZPW01000550.1:0-4332 GCF_003998455.1 Mesorhizobium sp. M7A.F.Ca.CA.001.08.2.1
GCAATCGCGGCAGGCGACGGTGACCGGCACGCGGATGATGTCGGCGGCATCGAACGCAATGCCGGCCTGCTGTTCGGCTTGCTCGGCGGCAGCCTGTGGTCCTACCCGACAGCGAAGCTGCTTGCCGGTGATGGCTGGCGGCGTGGCCCGCGCGGCCTTGCCGCCTTCCTCGGCGAAGCTCTGGTGCCGGCGCGCGGCTGGCTCGAAAACACCTACCGGTCCGAAACCATCCGCGCGCTGTGGGCACCCTGGGTACTGCATGCCGGGCTTGGACCCGAGGACGCCTTCTCCGGCCAGATCGCCAAGGTCATCGCCTTCGCGCTGGAGGCGGCCGGAGCCCCTATCGTCAAGGGCGGCGCTATGAACCTGCTTGCCGCCTTCGAGGCTTTGATCCGAGAACGCGGCGGCGATGTCCGCACCGGCGCCGATGTCGCTTCGATCGTTCAAAGTAATGGCCGGGCAACCGGCGTGCGGCTGGCCTCGGGCGAGACAATCAATGCCGACAAGAGCGTCATCTGCTCGGTTACGCCAACGCAGCTCTATGGCAGGCTGCTTGGCGCGGATGCACCCAAAGCCGATGTCGAGGCGACGCAAAAGTACCGCTACGGCAAAGGCAATTTCCAGATCCACTATGCCCTCGACAAGCCGCCGGCATGGCGGGGCGATGGCTTGGACAAGGTGGCGCTGCTGCATCTGACCCCTGGACTGGACGGCGTATCGAAGGCCTGCAACGAGGCGGCGCGCAGCATGCTGCCGGAGGTGCCGACCATCTGCGTCGGCCAGCCGCACGCGCTCGACCCGTCGCGCTGCCCGGAGGGCAAGGCGATCCTGTGGCTGCAGCTGCCAGAGGCGCCTCGCTTTATCAAGGGCGACGCCGCAGGCAAACTGCAGGCCCCGGCCGACGGGCAATGGACCGACGCGTTGCGCGAGGCCTATGCCGATCGCGCCGAAGCGATCCTCGCCAGCCATATCGACGGCTTCAAGGACAGCATCATCGCGCGCCGCGCCTATTCGCCGGCCGATCTCGAAGCGATGAACATCAACCTGGTCGGCGGTGACCCCTATGGCGGTTCCTCGACCATCGACCAGTCTTTCCTGTGGCGGCCGTTCAAGACCAGCCGCAACCATCAGACCGGCATCAAGGGTCTCTACCATATCGGCGCCTCGACCCACCCGGGTGCGGGTCTAGGCGGCGGTTCCGGATTTCTCCTGGCGGGGAGGCTGTGATGGAAGAGAAGGTCGCGGAAAAGCGCCAGCGCATTTCGACCCTGGGGCAGATCGGGCTGCAGCAATTCGCGCCCTATCTGATGAACCGCATCATGGGCCGCTACAACGCCACCTTGCGCGACGATTTCCGCAAGCAGGGCCTGACCATCCCGCAGGTCCGCACGCTCGCCGTGCTGTCGGTCACCGACGGTATCACCGTCAACGACCTCTCGGTCTATACGGTCATCGAGCAATCGACCTTGAGCCGGACCCTCGATACGCTGGAGCGCCAGGGTCTGGTGCGACGCGAGCAGGGTGTCACCGACAGCCGAATCCGCCATGTGTTCCTGACCGACGAGGGCCGCGCCGAGTTCACCCGCGCCTGGCCGGCCATGCACGACGCGTTCGAAGCGATGTTCGACGACATCGACGATGCCGAATATTCCGCACTCATCGCCACGCTTTTGAAGATGCTGAAGAACATTCGCAAGCACGACATCTAGACCTACGCGCCGCCAGCGCTGGCGGTAACGGAAGGGAGAAAAAGAATGGCCGAACGGTCTTTTGCCAGGGAAGTCGAAAAACTCAGGCTCGGTGCCGGCGAGGAGTTTGCCGGCGAAGGCATTCTCGCCATCACCAAGGCGCTGCTGCAATGCGGCGTCGGCTATGTCGGCGGCTATCAGGGCGCGCCGATCAGTCACCTGATGGACGTGCTGGCCGACGCGCAGGACATTCTGGGCGAGCTCGGCGTGCATTTCGAGGCCAGCGCCTCGGAAGCCACTGCCACCGCCATGCTGGCGGCGTCAGTGCATTATCCCATTCGCGGTGCGGCGACCTTCAAGTCGACCGTCGGCACCAATGTTGCCTCCGACGCGCTCGCCAACCTCGCCTCCGGCGGCGTCACCGGCGGCGCGCTGATCATCGTCGGCGAAGACTATGGCGAGGGCTCCTCGATCATGCAGGAGCGCAGCCATGCCTTCGCCATGAAAAGCCAGGTGTGGCTGCTCGACCCGCGACCGAACCTGCCATCGATCGTCAAGGCGGTGGAGGATGGTTTCGAGCTGTCGGAGATTTCCAACACGCCGGTCATGCTGCAGGTGCGCATCCGCTGCTGCCACGTGCATGGCCATTTCATCGCCAAGGACAACAAGCGACCGCCGATGACGGTCGCCGATGCCCTCGACGCGCCGCGCCGCGACACCGGCCGCATCGTGCTGCCGCCCGCCTCCTTCCTGCATGAGAAGGAGAAGGTGCAGAAACGCTGGCCGGCGGCGGTCGACTTCATCGCCAAGAACAAGATCAACGAGTTCTTCGGCTCGGACCATGGCTCGGTCGGCATCGTCATGCAGGGCGGCATGTACAATTCGGTCATCCGCGCGCTGCAGCGGCTCGGCCTTGCCGACATTTATGGCGACACCGACGTGCCGCTCTATGTGCTCAATGCCGTCTATCCCTTGATCGATGACGAGTTCCTGTCGTTCTGCGAGGGCAAGCAGTCGGTGCTGGTCGTCGAGGAAGGCCAGCCCAACTACATCGAACAGGCCTTTGCTTCGATGCTGCACAAGGCCGGTCGAGGCACCAGGCTGGTCGGCAAGGAGCACCTGCCGATGGCCGGCGAATATACCGGCCAGGTCATGCTCGACGGCATCGGCGCCTTCCTGCGCGCCGAGGCGCCGCATCTTTTGCCGGGCGAGGTGCGCGCGCCCAACAAGGTTGGCGACGGCGTTGATGCCGCCGACCTCATCAATGTCGTGCCGGGCCGTCCGCCGGGCTTCTGCATCGGCTGCCCGGAACGGCCGATCTTTGCCGCGACAAAACTGGTCGAGCAGGAGCTAGGCAAGCATCACATCGCCTCCGACATCGGCTGCCATCTGTTCTCGATCATGCCGCCTTTCGAGCTCGGCGCCACCACCATGGGCTACGGGCTGGGCCCGGCCTCCGCCTCGGCCTTCAATTCGCCTGATGCCAAGCGGCGGTCCATCTCCTTCGTCGGCGACGGCGGCTTCTGGCACAACGGCCTGACCTCCTCAATTGGCAACGCGGTGTTCAACAAGAACGACGGCGTCATCGTCATCGTCGATAATTTTTACTCGGCCGCCACCGGCGGCCAGGACATCCTCTCATCCCGCGCCGGCAACAAGACCAAGTCGACGAAGCATCCGATCACCGAGGCGGTCAAAGGCATGGGCGTCAAATGGCTGCGCCATGTCGACCGCACCTATGACGTGACCAAGATGCAGGACACGCTGCGCGAGGCGCTGACGACGGAGGAGAAGGGGCCGAAAGTCATCGTCGCCTCGTCCGAATGCATGCTCAACCGCCAGCGCCGCGAAAAGCCGCTGGTCGACAAGGCGATCAAGGGCGGGACCCGTGTCATGAAACCGAAGTTCGGCGTCGATGAGGACATCTGCACCGGTGACCATGCCTGCATGCGGCTGTCCGGCTGCCCATCGCTGTCGGTCAAGTCGCTCGACGATCCTTTGCGCGACGATCCGGTCGCGCATATCGACCAGAGTTGCGTCGGTTGCGGCAATTGCGGCGAGGTCGCCGATGCGGCGGTGCTCTGCCCGTCCTTCTATCGCGCCGACGTCGTCCACAATCCAAGCCGCTGGGATCGCTTCCTGGAAGCCGCGCGCCGCGCCACCATCAGCCTGTTGCAGCGTCGCCGCGAAAGCCGGCGCCTGACTTTCGCCGATGCTTGACGCCGTCCCCCCACTTCGCGCCCATGCCGGCGCTCAGGATGGTGAGCGTGTCATCAAGCTCGCCGTGCTGGCGGTCGGCGGCCAGGGCGGCGGCGTGCTCGCCGATTGGATTACCGATGTCGCCGAGCGCAACGGCTATGTCGCGCAGTCGACCTCGGTCGCCGGCGTCGCCCAGCGTACCGGCGCCACCATCTACTATGTCGAGATGGCCCGCGACACCGGCCGGCTGCCGGTCTTTGCACTGTCGCCCTCGCAGGGCGATGTCGACATACTGATCGCGGCGGAGTTGATGGAAGCCGGCCGCGCCATCATTCGCGGCTTCGTCACGCCCGAGCGCACCACGCTGATCGCCTCGTCGCACCGCATCGCCGCCGTGTCGGAAAAGATCGAACCGGGCGACGGCCGCGCCTCGTCGTCCAAGGTG
>NZ_RZPW01000551.1:0-4330 GCF_003998455.1 Mesorhizobium sp. M7A.F.Ca.CA.001.08.2.1
ACGCATGACATGGGCGTGGTCTCCGAACTCGCCGACCGGGTCATGGTCATGTATGCCGGCCGCGTGGTGGAGCGCGGCAGTCGCGCGGAGCTGTTTTCCGATCCGCGACACCCCTATACGCGCGCGCTGCTCGGTTCGATCCCGCCGCTGACCGGCGAAAAACCACGCCGCCTGCCGGCCATTCCCGGTTCGCCGCCGTCATTGCTGCGATTGCCGCAGGGCTGTGCGTTCGGTCCGCGGTGCCCGGTTCACTATGAGCCCTGCGAGGCCGGCAAACCCGACCTCGGGAGCGGCACTCATGCCGCGGCGTGCTTCAGGGTGGCACAGGCATGAGGGGATCGATGACCGACAAGAACCGCCCCATTATCGAGACGCGTTCGCTGGGCAAGCGCTTTTCCATCGGCAGCCGTTTTTCCGCCGAAGGCAAGCGAACCGTTCATGCGGTCGACAATGTTTCCCTGACCGTGTGGCGCGGCGAGACGGTCGGCCTGGTCGGCGAATCCGGATGCGGCAAGTCCACGCTGGCGCGCTGCCTGGTGAGGCTCTACGACATATCGGACGGCGAGCTTCTGTTCGAAGGCAACGATATCACCTCGAAGTCGCTGTCCGAACTCAGGCCGCTCCGGCGCCGCCTGCAAATGGTTTTCCAGGATCCGTCGGCATCGCTCAATCCGCGCCGGCGCGTCGGCGACCTGGTGGCCGAGCCGCTGCGCATCCATGGCAGGCTCTCGTCGAGCGAGATCACCAGACGCGTGGCGGAACTGTTCGACCTTGTCGGCCTGCTGCCGGATCACGTCATGCGGTTTCCGCACGAATTTTCCGGCGGGCAACGCCAGCGCGTCGGCATCGCGCGGGCTATTGCATTGAACCCGGACCTCGTGGTCCTGGACGAACCCGTCTCCGCGCTCGACGTGTCGGTGCAGGCGCAAATCGTCAACCTGCTTGCCGATCTGCAGGAGAAGCTCAATCTCACTTACATCTTCATCGCCCACGACCTGTCGGTGGTACGTCAGGTTTCAACCCGCATAGCGGTCATGTATCTCGGCTCGATCGTCGAAGAAGGGCCGGCGGAAGAAGTGTTTGCAGCACCGGCCCATCCCTATAGCCAGGCGCTGATCTCGGCGGTTCCTATCGTGGAGACGACGCCCAGCGGGACGCGCAAGCGCATCATCCTCACCGGCGACGTACCGAGCCCTCTGAACCCTCCAACCGGCTGCCGTTTCCATCCCCGATGCCCGATCGCGGCGGAGCGCTGCCGTTCGGAGCGGCCGCAGTTGCGGGAATACCGACCCGGTCGCAAAGTCGCCTGCCACTTTCCGACGATGTAGGCGACACTCACCACCGCACAGGTGATCGCCTTCGCCTGACAGATTTCTCAAAAAATTCCATTTTTTGGCTGGAACCAACCGGCTGTTGGTGCGTTTGGTGGGGTTCGATCGAGCGCATTGCGGTCGACCGGGAGGAAACGATGGATCAATTGCATTTCTTTTCGCCCGTGCGGATTTCGCGCGGGCAAGGACACCCTGCGGAAGAAATCGATAGTGTTGCCGAAGCCATGATGTTCTTGCGGAAATGGCCAACGGGACGGCGCGGTCCGGTTTATCAGTGCGCGCTGAACTGTTGCTCGGCCGCTTTGTCGGGCCAGATGTCGGCCGAGGAAGCAAGGAAAGCGTTCACCGGCTTTGCCCGCATCACGCGCCTTCTCGACGATGACATGGCTTTGCCGGTAGGCGGCGAAGGCAAGGCAAGCGTGCACGCATTGCGGCGATAGGCTGTTGTCCTGACGGTCCTACAAGGTCTCGCGCTGCAGGGCGCGGGTTCTCGTTGAGCAATGCGCTTCGGGATGGGGCCTCGAAAGTTCGTCCTACATGGCACACTTTCACAGCGGACGGTCGTCGTTCATGCTTACTTCAGTCACGAGCTTGCGGCGAAGCGCCATGGTGTAGTCGTCTGGCCCCTTCGGCGTCATGACGAAGGCCTGGGAACCGCCAATGACCGATTTGGCAAAATAGGATGCCAGAGGTTGGTCGGGATTCTCATCCTCCGCCGGGATGGCGATGGCATTGATCGTATATCCCTTGGCTATGGCGTTCGACCTGCTCGGCTGGACGGGAAGCCCGTCGTTGTTCTCGCCATTGGAGGAGATATCGATGACTTTCTTTGCGGCCTTTCCCGGGAACTGGTCGAGCAGGAGACTGCCTATGTCGATAGCCGAGGAGACGGATGTTCCGCCACGCCCTCTGCGGATGAAGCCGGTATCGCCTTTCCTGCTGATCACCGCAGCCGCCGCTTTGGCATCTTCCAGTCCGCAGATGCTTGTCCACGGCAGCACGACGCGCGCGTGTCCGGGGCTCGACCATTCAAAATAGGCAACGCCGATGCAACCAACATAATTCCGGCTGATGGCGGCGATGATCTCTGGCGAGGTGAGTGCCGTGGCATGTCCCTCGCGTTGCATATCGGCGATCTTCGGATCGATGGATGACGAAAAGTCGACCGCGAACACGATGGCGACGTCAACGTTCGCGGCATGGGCCGAGGCCCCCCAAAACAGCGAAGCTGCAAGTATTCCTGTCACTCTCGAGATTGAACCGGCCGGCGTCAGGAGACTGCCCCAGCCTGTCGCCCGCACCCGTTCGCGAAAGGATGGGGGGCCGGCGTCCTGATGATACACACTGCCAAACATGTCATTCTCCATCTCGACATCCGGTCGTTTCAAAAGCGAGCTCAACATGTGGAAATCTGGCGGATCGCCTTGGTGCCCACGCCGAAGAGCAGCAGATCGGCCTTGGTCCACAAGAGATAACAGCCGAGCAAGGTCAGTGGCATGGCGAGGGCCGCGAAAGAGCCGCTCCACCAGACCTCAGGCAAAGCGCGGGCGAGGGCCACTATCGTCGCCAGCATCGCCGGCAACCGGCTGGCGAGCACCGCACTGCGGAACGGATCGGGCCAAGCGGCCGGCCAGATCGGAATTGGCGTGCCGGGCCTGTGAAAGGTGCTGCCGAATTTGCCCAGCGCATGCAGCAGGCCGGAGGTCGCCGCAAGCAATGGATCGCCGAGCAGCAACAGGGCAATGCCGAGCCCGATCGCACCCAGGCCCGACAGGAAGTCGCCCAGACGGTTGAGGGCGGGATCGGGAGCATCCGGCCTTGCCCAGGCCCGGTGATAGGCCTCGCCGCCCCAGAAGAAGACCAGGGTGGTCAAGGTCAGCGCAACAGTGCCATGGCTGCCAGCGAAATATTCGATCACCGCCATGGTGACGCTGCTTCCTTCATGCAGGCCGACCGGCGCGGTGGCAATCTGGATCGCCAGACCGACAATGAGGCCGAGCGCATTGCCGCTGTTGTAGTAGCCGCCCGGTCCCTTCATGCGGGCGCGAAGCGCCGATACCAAATGTGCGACCGGAAGAAGGATTGTCCGCGCATCCATCACTGCGCCCCCGCGACAAGTCCGGCCGGGTCTGGAATACGTTTCGCATCACCGGCAAGGGCCATCACATTCCTCCACTGGACCTGAATTGTTGGGATGACGATCGCCCGCCCGATTTGCGGACGCAGTTGCAAAGGCAGGGGCCGCGTCGAAGGGTTGAACCGAAGCGGTTCGCAAGGACGTGCGTGCCTGCAGCGCTCGGTTCGACATTGCCACGGACAGGATCGCACCCAGGATGATGCCGGCACCCAAGACGCTCGCGGACGAGCTCCGCTCGCCGAGAAAGATTGCCGCGCCCAGCGCCCCGAAAACGCTTTCTGCGCTGACGATCACGGCGGCGTGGCTGGCCGGCGTAAAGCGGAGGGCAACCGTCTGTATGCCGAAGGCAATCGCAGTGGAGAACACGCCGAGGATCGCCAGTTCCGGGCCGGCTGCGAATGCGGCGGCCAGCGACAGATTGCCTTGCATTGCACCGAGCGGCAGGGCGAAGGCTGCGGCGCCGAAGAACTGTGTCGCGGCTGCGGTGAACGGCCGCGCATGCACCTGCATGTGCCGGCCCAGTTCGACTGCCCAGAGCGCATAGCAGGCAGCCGAGAGGACAGCGGTAAGATCGCCACTGCTGAACCCGGCTATCCCATCCGACAACAGCAGGGCTCCAACAAGGGTCAATCCGGCGGCGATTGTGAGACTCGCTGTCGGACGTTCGCCTACGAGAAACCAGGCGGCCAGCGGTGTCATTACCGTTGCCGTGCTTACCAGGAAGCTCGCATTGGTGACGGAGGCCCCGAGATAGCAAAGCTGCTGGAGCGTGATGGAGATGGCAAACAGCGCGCCCACCTTGGCCAAGCTGGAAAAATAGTCCGGCCCGAGCGGAAGCCGCTTCTCCATGAAGACAAAGGGC
>NZ_RZPW01000552.1:0-4329 GCF_003998455.1 Mesorhizobium sp. M7A.F.Ca.CA.001.08.2.1
GATTGCAGTTGCGCCGCCAGTTCGTCCTGCAGGCTCGACTGGAATTCCGGATAGTTCTGAAAGCCCAACCGGGCGACGAAACGCAGGATCGTCGGCGAGGAAACGCCGGCTGCGGCCGAGAATTCAGCGACCGTTTTCAAGCCGATCATCGGGTAGAAGGCAATCAGTGTCTGGGCCGCGCGCCGTTCGCTGGCCGGCATCGTGCCGATGCGGTCGGCGATCAGTTCGGCAATGTTGGAAATCATCTTTTCCCCACCCCTGGCTCGGTCGATGGTCTTTTCCGAAATCGCATTTGACAAAGCCGGACAAACTGTATGAAATCATCCACAGGGACGCAATGAGGCAAAATACGTAACATACGATACAGCGCTCCCCGGGGACGGCAGAGTATGGAGAAAGCACGGCCCGCCAGCCTTGCATCGTCTGATACCGTAAGGGTGACGAACCCCGGCGGATCAAGCCCTTTCGTGCTGACCTGCGATCACGCCTCGAACTTCCTGCCCGCCGAATTCGGCACGCTCGGCCTTGCTGTCGAGGACCTGTCGCGCCACATCGCCTGGGATCCCGGCGCGCTGCCGGTTGCCCGCCGCATGGCGCAGGCGCTCGACGCGACGCTGGTCGAAACCCGCATTTCGCGCCTTGTCATCGACTGCAACCGGCCGCTTGACGCGCCCGACCTGGTGCCGCCGGTCAGTGAGACAACGGCCATACCGGGCAATGCCGGCCTGTCGGAAAGTGAGCGTGCCGCGCGTGTCGCGCTTTCGTGGCGCCCTTTCCACGATACGATTGCGGATATCATCAGCCACAGGCTGTCACACGGTCAGGAAACGCGGCTGGTTTCAGTCCATTCCTTCACGCCGGTATACAAGGGCCGCAACCGGCCCTGGCATATCGGCATCATCCATGACGAGGATCGCCGGCTGGCGGCGCCGCTGATATCGGCGCTGAAGCGGCTTTCCGGTGTCACCGTCGGGGTCAACGAGCCGTATTCACCTGATGACCGCGTCTATTTCACGCTGGAACGGCATGCGCGCTCGCGCGGACTGCCCTGCGCGATGATCGAAATCCGCAATGACGAAATCGCCGGCGAGACCGGGCAGCGGAAATGGGCGGATCTGCTCACGGGCATTTTTTCGGATCTGGAGCCAGAGGAGGCCGGACACACCAGATCGCATTCAGTCGGAAAGTCAGTTCAATCGGCTAGCTAGGGCGGGATCTCATCCCGACCCGAAAACCAACAGGGGACACTAAAATGGCAGCACCGGGTTATACTGAAGTTGACAAGGCGGAGGACGTAAAGCACCTCCACAGCATGGGCTATGCCCAGGAATTGGAGCGGCGCCTCAGTCGCTTTTCGAACTTCGCCGTTTCCTTCTCCATCATCTGCATCCTGTCGGGCGGCATCAATTCGCTGGCCCAGGCCACCTCCGGCGCCGGCGGCATCGGCATCGGCATCGGCTGGCTGGTCGGCTGCTTCGTTTCGCTGACCTTCGCGGTCGCCATGTCGCAGATCAGCTCGGCCTATCCGACGGCCGGCGGCCTCTATCACTGGGGTTCGATCCTCGGCAACCGCGGCACCGGCTGGGTCACCGCATGGCTCAATCTGCTCGGCCTGATCACCGTGCTCGGCGCCATCAATGTCGGCACCTGGACGTTTTTCATCGGCGCTTTCGGCCCGACGCTCGGAATCGAAGGCACGCTGACAAACCAGATGATCTTTCTGATCATCATCACCGGCGCGCAGGCGCTGATCAACCATCTCGGCATCAAGCTGACGGCGAAGCTGACCGATTTCTCGGGCTATCTCATCTTCTTCGGCTCGATCCTGATCGCCATCGTCTGCCTGGCTTCCGCTGAGACCTGGGATTTCAGCCGTCTCTTCACCTTCAAGAACTATTCCGGGGACGCAGGCGCCGGCGTGTGGCCATCCGTCTCGAATGCCTGGGTGTTCGCGCTCGGACTGTTGCTGCCGATCTACACGATCACCGGTTATGACGCTTCCGCGCACACCTCGGAGGAAACCATCAAGGCGGCTTCTTCCGTGCCGCGCGCCATGGTCATGTCGGTGATCTGGTCGGCCGTTTTCGGCTATCTGTTCCTGGCCGCCTTCGTGCTGATGATCCCGAACATGGACGATGCCGCCAAGCAGGGCTGGAACGTGTTCTTCTGGGCCTTCGACCAGCGCGTAAGCCCCGGCATCAAGGAGTTCGTCTACCTCGTCGTGTTCGTCGCACAGCTGCTGTGCGGCCTTGCCACGGTGACGTCTGCCTCGCGCATGATCTTCGCCTTCTCGCGTGACGGCGGCCTGCCGGGTTCGGCGGCACTCGCCAAGGTCAGCCCGACCTACCGCACGCCGGTGGCGGCGATCTGGACGGCTTCGATCCTGTCGGTGCTGTTCGTCTGGGGTTCGACGCTGGTTTCGGTCGCAGGCACTTCGGCCTATACCATCGTGGTTTCCTGCACCGTCATCTTCCTGTTCCTCTCCTTCACCGTGCCGATCGTGCTCGGCATGCTCGCCTGGGGCACGCCGAAGTGGGACAAGATGGGTCCCTGGAACATGGGGCGCGGCGTGTTCATGCTGTTCGCCTTCCTGTCGATCGTCTCAATGATCCTGATCTTCATCATCGGCATCCAGCCGCCGAACGATTGGGCGCTCTACATCACCGTCGGCTTCTTCATCCTGACGGCAGTCGTCTGGTTCGGCTTCGAGAAGCGCCGCTTCCAGGGGCCGCCGCTCGGCGACATCATTGCGGCGCGTCAGGCGGCCATCAAGGCGGCCGAACAGGCAGTCGGCGAAACCGGCCACTGACCTCGACCATCATGGCCATGGCCGGCATCGTGCCGGCCATGGTTTCGTTCAACTCATTCAAAGCCCAAGCGCTGGAGTGCCAAAGGAATGGCCGGAAATTTCTCGTTCGATCAGTTGAAGAAAGCGGTCTCCAGCGGTGAGATCGACACCGTGCTGGCCTGCATCGTCGACATGCAGGGACGGCTGGCGGGAAAACGCTTCCTGGCGCAGTACTTCGTCGATTCCGCGCATGACGAAACGCATGGATGCAACTATCTGCTGGCGGCCGACATCGATATGGAGCCGGTGCCGGGCTACAAGGCGGCGAGCTGGTCGAAGGGCTATGGCGATTTCGTCATGAAGCCGGATCTCGCCACGCTGCGGCGCATTCCCTGGCTGGAAAAGACCGCGCTCGTGATCTGCGACGTGCTCGACCACCACACGCATGACGACCTGCCGCATTCGCCGCGCGCCATCTTGAAGAAGCAGGTCAAGCGGCTGAGCGAGCGCGGCTATATCGGCTATTTCGCATCCGAGCTCGAATTCTATCTGTTCAACGAGACCTACGATTCGGCCCGCAAGAAGCACTGGCAAAGTCTCGACACCGCATCGCCCTATATCGGCGACTACCAGATCGGCATCACCACCAAGGAAGAAGGCGTCATGCGCCGGCTTCGCAACGAAATGGAAGCGGCCGGCATTCCGATCGAGAATTCCAAGGGCGAGTGGGGGCCGGGCCAGGAAGAGATCAATGTGCGCTATGCCGAGGCGCTCGACATGGCCGACCGCCACGTCATCCTGAAGAACGGCGCCAAGGAAATCGCCGAGTCCGAGGGCAAGGCGATTTCGTTCATGTCCAAGTATAATTACGGGCTCGCCGGCAATTCCAGCCACATCCACAATTCGCTGTGGAGCGCCGACGGCAAGACACCGCTGTTCTTCGACAAAAAGGCCGACTGGACGCTGTCGACACTCGGCCAGCAATGGGCTGCCGGCCAGCTCAAATACGCCAAGGAATTCACCTGGTTCCTGGCGCCCTATATCAACTCCTACAAGCGCTTCCAGGCCGGCACCTTCGCGCCGACCAAGATCATGTGGAGCGAAGACAACCGCACCGCAGGCTTCCGCCTGTGCGGCGAGGGCACCAAGGGCATCCGCATGGAATGCCGCATCGGTGGCGCCGACCTCAACCCGTATCTTGCTTTCGCAGCCCTGATCGCCGCCGGCCTTGCCGGCATCGACGAAAAGCTGGAATTGCAGAAGCCGTTCGTCGGCGATGCCTATCAGGCATCTCGCCTGCCGGAGATTCCGAAGACGCTGCGCGATGCCACCGACACGCTGGCGAAGTCGAAGATGCTCAAGCAGGCGCTCGGCGAGGATGTGCTCGAACACTATGTCCACACCGCAAAGTGGGAGCAGTTCGAATACGACCGCCGGATTACGGATTGGGAACTGCACAGAGGTTTCGAGCGGTATTAGGTATCGGCGGTTCGTTGGCCCCACCCCTTCACCCCTTGCCTTTTCCCGGGGGGGAGGGTGGC
>NZ_RZPW01000553.1:0-4329 GCF_003998455.1 Mesorhizobium sp. M7A.F.Ca.CA.001.08.2.1
GCCTACTGGCAGTCCGTCATCCGGGGGCTCTTCCTGCTGGTCGTGGTGCTGCTCCAGGCGCGGCTGACCGGACGGCGCGGAAGCTGGCCCGCGACGACAAGTGGCCCATGAGCGCCGCTAAAGTGCAACGCTAATTGCCGTCGTTGCATCTGTCCGTTTGCCGAAGAAACCTCGCGGATAATCCCCAAAATGCAAGTCCCAGAGGCATGGTGAGGAGCCCACATGCGAGGGTCCGAAAATGCGCATTTATAGCCATTGCAGTCCGCGATACGCGCCACCCACTTAGCAGCCTTGTGCCTTCAGGGACCGGACCATGCGAACAACTCACTCAAAACCTGCCATTGAAAAGCTGACGAAGCGCGAAGCTTCCGGACCGAAGCATCTGTTGCTGGTCCTTGCGTCCCACTTCGCTCATTGGAAGCCGTTTTTGGACAGTCGGCTTCGAACTCGGCCGCCTTGTTCGGACCCGAAACCGTGTTGGCGAAATACCGCATCCGATCGGGCGCGCCCGATCTTCGTTGCTCAGTCCAGCGCCCTTGCGTGAGCGGCTTCTGTCAAACCGATTGGCCGAGCCTTTGTTCCGGTGGTGGACTGTCTGCGATCCGGGTGGCGAACGAGGATCAAGGAAGGAACAAGGGGGCCGTGCCCAAGTTCGGGGCGATGTTCCACCGCCGCCGATGAACTCGAGCGGCTGCGCAGCAACAACCGAGGCACGGGATCATGACCGTTCAGATTCGACTTTCCGAGATCGACCACGCCAGGCGCGAAGATCATGGCGACGGTGCCTGGAGCATCGCACCGGACCTGGGTTATTTGCGGCTGGCAATCGTCAATGTCGTGTTCTTCGGCGCACCGCGCAGCGGAGATCGGAACTGGGTGCTAATAGATACGGGGTTGCCGACGTCGAGAAGCAGTATTCTTGCGGTCGCGGAAAAGCGGTTTGGCACCAACGCACGGCCTGCCGCGGTTATCCTGACACACGGCCATTTTGACCATGTGGGAACGGTTCTGGACCTCGCGAATAGGTGGGAGGTGCCCGTCTTCGCGCATCGACTCGAGTGGCCCTATTTGGACGGAACTGAATCTTATCCGCCACCGGATCCCTGGGTCGGGGGCGGACTGATGGCGCTGCTTTCGCCGCTCTTTCCGCGCGGGCCGATCGATCTTGGCAACCGATTGGAACTCTTGCCCGCCGACGGATCGGTCCCCGGAATGCCCGGATGGCAATGGCTGCACACACCCGGGCACGCCCCTGGTCACATTTCGCTCTGGCGCGAGGAAGACCGCTCGCTGATCGTAGGGGACGCTTTCATCACCACCGGTCAGGAGTCCGTCTATGAGGTCGCCGTCCAGGATCTCGAGATGCACGGTCCGCCGCGCTACTTCACGCCGGACTGGGATGCGGCGGAAAGATCTGTGAAGCGTCTGGCTGCCCTGAACCCTCAGATGGTCATCACTGGACACGGTGCGGCTGCCGCTGGAGTGGGCATGCGTAAAGCTCTTGACAGTCTGGCTGAGCGCTTCACGGTGTTCGCCGTCCCGCCGAAATCAAAATTCGTACGCGAGCCAGCGACGGCTGCAAATAGCTGAGGTAACCGAGCCGCCGTCGTTGTGAATATGGTCACGTTGGACAACTCCATCTCTCGAGCAGGTAGAGTTCCCCCCCTCGGGTCGCGCCCATGTCGCCCAAACACTGACAAGCGGAACAATCCCGGGAGGCGCCAGTTAGGCGTCGCACGCTTGGGCGACTTGCGGCCAGCCCCGAAAAAATCCCGCGTCAGGAGCAGACGTCAGATGGAAAACGAGCACCCCGAAGGACGTGTCCTCTCCGCCGGCGCGGCGATCGGCAAGAAGTTCGGGCCCCCACCGGTCGTCACGAGCCATGACTGGCGTCGATTCGCTCATGGGCCAAAACCGTGGAGCGGTCCCGGCTCCACCAGCTTGATGGGGTGATCGACTTAGCTGTGCTCCATCGCCGTGCCGCCGAATTGGAGTTTGTGCACGAGCCAGCGAGGAGGAACAAACCTGGGAAGCGCCAGTTAGGTCCTTCGTCCGGCGGAGGGCGGCACCCCGGCCACGCGCCTTGAAGTTGGTTCAGAGGAAGGCTTCAGATGAGAAGTGCCAAGAGCGCGTGCCCCAAGAACGCGTCCTCTCCAGGATTGGTGGCCGAGCAAGTGTTGTTGCGATCCAGCTCCAAGCCGGGGCGGCGACTGCTCTGGATCCCGGCAATCGCATTCTTGCCCGGTTGCGCGGGGGGTGTGCTCGACCCGCAAGGACCCATTGGCTCGGGCAACCGCACGATCCTCTTGAACTCACTGGCGGTGATGCTGGTGATCGTTGTTCCGACGCTTGTTGCGCTCTTGGCCTTCGCATGGAAATTCCGCGCCTCGAACAGCGACGCGCGCTATGACCCGGAGTTCACCTATTCGGGGCGCATCGAGTTGATCGTCTGGTCGATCCCCACGCTCACCATCCTTTTCCTGGGCGGGCTGATCTATTACGGATCGCACCAGCTCGATCCGCGCAAACCGATCCCTTCCGCGCAGCCGCCGCTCGACATCCAGGTGGTGGCGCTCGACTGGAAATGGCTGTTCCTCTATCCCGAGCAGGGCGTGGGCGCTGTCAATCAATTGGTTATCCCCGCCGGCGTTCCAGTTCATTTCAAGCTGACCTCGGCCAGCGTGATGAACACGTTCTTCGTGCCCCAGCTTGGCAGCATGGTCTACGTCATGAACGGCATGCAGACCGAGTTGCATCTGCAGGCCGACCGCGAGGGCAGCTTTTTCGGCCAGTCGGCGCACTTCAGCGGCGACGGCTTCTCGGACATGAACTTCAGCGTGAGCGCGGTTTCAGCCGATGCCTTCACCCGCTGGACGTCGTCGCTGCGTGGCGGCGGCGGCGTGCTCAACGCGAATGCCTACCGCGAGCTCGCCCGGCAAAGCACCAACGTGCCGCCGTCCACGTTCGGTCATGTTCAGCCCGGGCTGTTCGATGCCGTCGCTCAGCAGATATTGCCCCCGGGTCCGGGGCCGGCCGAAAGTGCCGCCGGCGGCGAGCCACAGGTGAGCCCAAAGGCATTGCCCGCGGCGGCGCCGCCGACGGGGCATCATCCACAGGCAGAAGGGGCGGAATGACGATGCTGGGCAAGCTCGACTCGTCGGCCATTCCCTTCGATCAACCCATCCCGCTCGTCGCGGCTCTCGGCGTCTTTCTGGCAGGGGTCGCCGTGCTTGGATGGATAACGGTGAAGGGCTACTGGCCCTATCTGTGGAACGAGTGGATAAGCTCGGTCGACCACAAGCGCATCGGCGTGATGTACATTGTGCTGGCGATGCTCATGCTTCTGCGTGGCTTCATCGATGCCATCATGATGCGCACGCAACAGGTGCTGGCGATCCACGGGCCGGGCTACCTGCCGCCGGAGCATTACGACCAGATCTTTTCCGCGCACGGCACGATTATGATCTTCTTCGCGGCGATGCCTTTCATGATCGGCCTGATGAATTTCGCCGTACCGCTGCAGCTTGGCATACGCGATGTAGCCTTTCCGACACTCAATTCCGTCAGCTTCTGGCTGACGGCTTCCGGAGCCCTGCTGGTCAACATCTCGCTTGTCATCGGTGAGTTCGCGCGCACCGGCTGGCTGCCCTATGCCCCCTTGTCGGAGACCACCTACTCGCCGGGCGTCGGTGTCGATTACTATCTGTGGTCGATCCAGATCTCCGGCGTCGGCACGCTGCTTACCGGCGTCAACCTGGTGACGACCATCCTAAAGATGCGTGCGCCTGGTATGGGCTACCTGCGAATGCCGATGTTCTGCTGGACCTCGCTCGCGTCCAACCTGCTCATCGTCGCAGCCTTCCCGATCCTCACCGCCACGCTGGCGATGCTGACGCTGGACCGCTATCTCGGCTTCCATTTCTTCACCAACGAAGCCGGCGGAAATCAGATGATGTTCGTCAACCTGATCTGGGCCTGGGGCCATCCCGAGGTCTACATTCTGGTGCTTCCCGCCTTCGGCATCTTCTCCGAGGTCTTCTCGACATTCTCGTCAAAGCCGCTGTTCGGATACCGTTCGATGGTCGCGGCCACGATGTTCATCTGCATCGTCTCGTTCATGGTCTGGCTGCATCATTTCTTCACCATGGGCGCCGGAGCAGACGTCAACGCCGCCTTCGGCATCGCCACGTCGGTCATCGCCGTCGGCACCGGGGTGAAGATCTACAACTGGCTCTTCACCATGTATGGCGGGCGCATCCGCTTCGACACGCCGATGCTTTGGGCGCTGGGCTTCGTGACCACCTTCACCGTCGGCGGCATGACCGGCGT
>NZ_RZPW01000554.1:0-4315 GCF_003998455.1 Mesorhizobium sp. M7A.F.Ca.CA.001.08.2.1
CGACAGGGTCTTGAGCTTCTGCCTGCGGCACACCTTCCTGGTGTTCCTCGTCTTCGTCGGCACCGCGGCAGCGTCGGTGTGGCTGATCCAGACTTCGCCGAAGGGTTTCTTCCCGCAGGAGGACATCGGCCAGATATCGGTGACCACCATCGCACGCCAGGACATCTCGTTCGACGCCATGTCCAGGCTGCAAGGGCAGGTCGCCAGCGTCTTCTCGCATTCGCCCTATGTCGACCATGTGGCGTGGTCGGCGGGCAGCGGCAACAACGCGCTCAACCAGGGGCAGCTTTTCGTCCAGCTCAAGGGCAAGGACCAGCGTCCCGATATAGAGAAGGTGCTTGCGGATCTGCGCAAGCAACTGGCCGGCGTGGCGGGCATCGAGACCTACATGCAGCCGGTGCAGAATTTGAGGCTGGGCTCGCGGTCGTCCGCAAGCGCCTACCAGCTCGTGGTTCAGGGCCTTGATACCGGCCTCACCGATATTTGGGCGCAGAAACTGAACGACGCGATGGCGGCCGACCATGCGAGCTTCACCGACGTCACGAGCGACCTGCAGAACAATGCGCTGCAGGCGACGCTGGTGGTGGATCGCGACAAGGCCGCCCAGCTCGGTATCGATACCGACACATTGCGCTCCGCCCTCTATGGCGGGTTCGGTACCGACCAGGTTTCGACCATCTTCGGTTCGGCCGACAGCTATGAGGTCATCACCGAGCTCGATCCCAAGATCGAGTGGTCGCCCGAGCGGATGCTGGCCATCCAGATGAGGACGGCGAGCGGCAGTCTTGTTCCGCTCGGCGCCTTCGCCCGCGTCGATCGCACGGCCGGCGCCCTGACCGTCAACCAGCTCGGCCAGCTTCCAGCCGTGACCATCTCCTACAATCTGCCGCAGGGCGTGGCGCTGGGCGACAGCGTGACGCGCATCAATGCGCTGAAAGAGCAGATCGGCATGCCGACGGTGATCTCGACGACCTTTGCCGGCACGGCCAAGACCTTCCAGGATTCGCTGGCCAACCAGGGTTTTCTGGTCGGCGGCGCAATCCTGACCATCTACATCGTGCTCGGCATCCTCTACGAAAGCTTCATCCACCCGCTGACCATCCTCACCGGCCTGCCGTCGGCCGTGCTGGGAGCGGTCGTTGCGCTGCGCTTCGCCGGCATGGATCTGTCGGTCATCGCGGTGATCGGCATCCTGATGCTGATCGGCATCGTCAAGAAGAACGGCATCATGATGGTCGATGTCGCGCTTGAGTTGCGACGAGAAGGCATGTCGGCGACCGAGTCGATCCACAAGGCCTGCCTGATGCGCTTCAGGCCGATCATGATGACGACGCTGGCGGCACTCATGGGCACGTTCCCGATTGCGCTCGGCACCGGCGCCAGCGCCGAACTGCGCCAGCCGCTGGGCGTTGCCGTTGTCGGCGGCCTGCTTGCCTCGCAGGCACTGACCCTGTTCGTGACGCCGGTGATCTATGTCTACATGGAGAATTTCTCGGGCTGGCTGGTCGGGCTTTGGTCGAAGCGCAAGGGCGAGCCGGGCTCGGTCGAAGCGGGGGATCAGCCCTCGCTGTTCAAGCCCAGGGAAGACATGCTGCCCGAGCCGCAGCGGGCGGCCGCCGAATAGGGGGTAGAGCTGGCGCCCTGTATCGCTGGCCCAAGGCGTTGCGCTTGCGGTGGCATCGCCGGAACCGTAATTTGCCGCCATGTCACACGATCATGACCACGACAACGAACTCGATCCGTTTGCCGCCCGCGTGCGTGCGCTGGAAACCATCCTGACCCAGAAGGGGCTGATCGATCCGGCGGCGATCGACGTCATCGTCGATACTTACGAGACGAAAATCGGTCCGCGCAACGGGGCCAGGGTGGTGGCGAAAGCCTGGCGCGATCCAGCCTATGCCGACTGGCTGAAGCGCGATGCGACGGCGGCGATCGGCTCGCTAAGCTATACCGGCCGCCAGGGCGAGCATATGCAGGCGGTGTTCAACACGCAGGACACCCATAATCTCGTCGTTTGCACACTGTGCTCCTGCTATCCGTGGTCGGTGCTTGGCCTGCCGCCGGTCTGGTACAAGGCGCCGCCCTATCGTTCGCGCGCGGTGATCGATCCGCGCGGCGTGCTGGAAGAGTTCGGGCTGACGCTGCCGGCGGACAAGAAAATCCGCGTCTGGGATTCCACTGCCGAGCTGCGCTATCTCGTCGTGCCGATGCGGCCCGAGGGTACCGAGGGCTGGAGCGAGGAGCGGCTGGCGGAGCTGGTCAGCCGTGACGCGATGATCGGCACCGGCCTGGCCCAAAGACCTGGAATAGAGGGGCAGCCGGCATGAACGGGCCGCAAGATCTCGGCGGACAGATGGGGTTCGGCCCGGTCGCGCCGGAAAAGGACGAACCTTACTTCCATGCCGCCTGGGAAAGGCGGGCGCTCGGCGTGACGCTGACTGCCGGCGCCATGGGCGCGTGGAACATCGACGAGAGCCGGCATGCACGGGAATCGCTGCATCCGGCTGTCTACTATTCATCGAGCTACTACGAGATATGGATCAAGGCGCTGGAGGTGCTGTTAAAGCGCCATGGCTTCGTCAGCCAGCGCGATCTCGAAGCGGGCAAGGCAGTCGATCCAGCAGCGACTCCCAAGAGGGTGCTGAAGGCGGAAAACGTGCCCGCAGTGCTGGCCAAGGGCAGCCCTTGCGACCGGCCGGTGGCGCAAGCGGCGCGGTTCAAGGCCGGAGACCCCGTGCGGACCAAGAACTTCAACCCGACCGGCCACACGCGGCTGCCACGCTACGCACGCGGCAAGCACGGCGTGGTCGAGGCGGTGCACGACGGTTTTGTTTTTCCCGACAGCAACGCGCATGGACACGGCGAAAATCCGCAATGGGTGTACACCGTGGTTTTCGAAGGATCGGAGATCTGGGGCGAGGGCGCCGACCCGACGCTAAGCGTGTCGATAGACGCCTGGGAGAGCTATCTTGAGCCTGCGTGAAGAACTGCCGCCAGGTTTCGACGAGCCGGTGTTCGCCGAGCCGTGGCAGGCCGAGGCCTTCGCCATGACGGTGGCGCTGCACGACAAGGGCCTGTTTTCGTGGAGCGAGTGGGCGCAGGCGCTGTCGAGCGAAGTGAAAAGACCGGGCGCCGCAGCGGACGGCCATGATTATTACGAACATTGGCTGGCGGCACTGGAAAGCCTGCTTGCCTCGAAGGGACTGGCTGCCAAGTCGGATGTCGACGCGATGGCTGAGGCATGGGAACGCGCCGCGCATGCCACCCCGCACGGCAAGCCGATCCTGCTGGAGAACGATCCTGGACCCTGACAGCAGGCTGCGAGCAGCCAGGCCAAAAAGATCAGTTTAGTCTTCCGTTATCTCAGTCCGGATTTCGCTCCTGCACTCAGTTGCAAATATTGGGGCCACCAGCGACCATATCCCCATGATGGAAAAGCCTGCCGCGCCCTGGCCTTTGCTGCAAATCGCGATCGAGCCGAAATCGAAGGCCGATCAGGAGCGGCTGCGTACCGCCTTGGCGAAGCTGGCGGACGAGGATGCTTTCTTCCGCGTCATGCAAGACGAGGAATCGGGCCAGACCATTATCGCCTTCATGGACGAACTCCACCTCGACATCATCATTGACCACCTGCGTCGCGAGTCCCAGGTCGATGTGAATATTGGTTCTCCACAAGTGGCCTATCGCGAGACGATCACCCGTACGCACAAGCAGGACTTCACGCACAAGAGGCAGTCCGGCGGCACCGGTCAGTTCGCCGGCGTCAAGATCATGTTCGAGCCGAACGCGGACAGCGCGGACTCCGTGTTCGAGTCCAGGATCGTCGGTGGTGCGCTTCATGGCGAATACATTGCGGGCGTCGAAAAGGGGCTGCGCAGCATATTGTCCTCAGGTCCATTTGCGGGCTTCCCGATGATCGGCGTCAAGGCGGTGCTGATGGATGGCGCTTTTCACGATACCGATTCCTCGGCTCTGGCTTTCGAGATCGCCGGCCGCGCCTGCTTTCGCGAAGCCGCGCCACGCCTCGGCGTGCAGTTGCTCGAGCCGATCATGAAGGTCGAAGTAATGACTTCAGCAACCCATGTCGGCAACGTCATCGCCGAACTGCAAAGCCGCCGTGGCCAGATCCTGAGTCGGGAAATCCGCGGCGTGGTCGTCGTCGTCAACGCGACAGTGCCGCTTAGAAATATGTCCAAGCTGGAGGATGCACTCCGGTCCTGTTCGAACGGGCAGGCACGGTTGAGCGTCAGCTATGCCGGATACGCTCCCGTTCCGCTACCACCCGACGACCGCGACCCGCGGGCCGCCATGGCCA
>NZ_RZPW01000555.1:0-4315 GCF_003998455.1 Mesorhizobium sp. M7A.F.Ca.CA.001.08.2.1
GACCCCGAAAATCGACTTTGATTTTCGGAAAGGGATCATGCGCGAATCAAAATGCTGCAGCGTCCTTTGCGCGTCCGAAGGGACGCGCGGCGCTGTAGGCGTCGATCTTCGCGCCGACGAGCCGCATTGTCATTGAAAGATATCTCGTGGTCACTTCGCCGATCGACAGCCGTTCGCCCGGCCGAAACCAGACGATGACGCCGGTCATCATCTGGATCAGCGCCATGGCGGTCAGTCCGGTGTCGTCGATGCTGAAGGCGCCCGTCTCGGCGCCGTCGCGCAGGATGGTGCGCAGCTCCTTCTCGTAGGCAGTGCGCATGCGCAGGATCTGCGTCAGCCTTTCCGGCGACAGGCTGCGCAATTCCATGTTCGACACATGCGTGGCGTGCCGTCGCTCGATGTGGAAAGTGATGTGGTTTTCGACATAGGCCGAAAGCCGCTGCACGGGATCCGCATTAACCGGGCGAGCTGTTTCCCACGCTTCGGTCAAACCTTCCATGTGCTCGCGCATCAGCGTGAACAGAAGCTCTTCCTTGGTCGGAAAGTAGCGGTAGAGCGCGGCCGCCTGTACGCCGACCTCGGCGGCGAGCTGTCGCATCGACATCGCCTCGTAGCCAAAACGCGCGATCAGATTGACCGCCGCCTCACGAATGGTCGCTTCGGTCTTTTCGCCATCAGACCCGGCGGTGCGTGCCATGTCAGCTCCTCTGCGGAGCAATAATAAAACGAACGTTTAATTAATTCAAGGCGCTCAATCCAAATCCGCCTTCATGCCACGATCCTGAACCCAACAGAGGCGTTTTCTGCCTCCAACTCCTCGACGTCGACCTTGGAAACCAAAGCCCCGGCCGGCCCTTTCCAGAGGCGCTCGATCATTGTCGAGACCGCCTCATCGAGGCCTGCGATCTCGGCCGTTACGGACGCATCCGCTTCATTGCAAACCCAGCCCGCAAGACCAAGGCCCGTGGCCTCATCCCGGGCCCAGGCTCTGAAGCCGACGCCTTGCACGTTACCGTAGACGCGTGCGTGCACTTTCCTGCGATGACCAGCCATGAATCTCTCCAAGCCTGTCTCGTTGAATCTGGCGCACGGCCTGAGGAATGCAACCTGCGCGCGGACGCAATAGCTGGGCCTTCCGGCTTTAGCTGGCCTTCTGGCCTTGAATTTAATTGACTCAGTCCACTAATTTAGGAAAATGGAACTGCTTTATTAGGAGCTGGCCGCAAATGTTGGACGAACGCAACGCATTGGTGGCCGATGTCCGGCGCTTCAATCGCTTCTACACGCGCACTGTCGGCCTTCTCGACGAGACGCTGACACAAAGTGCATTCACTTTGACCGAGGCGCGCGTGCTGTTCGAACTGGGTCACCGCAGCAACCCGGCTTCCGCCGAAATCGCCGGCGAGCGAGGTTTCCTGGTTGGGGCTTTTCGGCTGGAGAATGGCCCGGCGGCCTCCGAAATATCGAGACAGTTGCGTGTCGATGCCGCCTATCTGACGCGGATCCTGCGCAAGTTCGCGGGCCAGGGGCTGACCGAGGCCAGAACGGACCCGGCTGACCGGCGCCGAAGGGTCCTCTCGCTGACCGCAAGGGGCGAGGCAGCGCTTGCCAGGCTGCAGGCGGCGGCCGATCGGGACACGGCGCGGCTGATCGAAAGCGTACCCGACGACAGGTTGCATGAACTGCGCAGCGCCTTGCGCAAGGCGGGGGAGTTGCTGGGCGATCCCACCCGTGAAAGCGGCGAGGTGACGTTGCGGCCGCATCGCGTCGGCGATGTCGGCTGGGTCGTGCAGCGCCAGGCCCAACTTTATGCCGAGGAATATGGCTGGACGATCGAGTTCGAGGCCATGCTCGCCGAGATCGGCGCCGATTTCATTCGCAACTTCGTGCCTGGCCGCGATTTCTGCTGGATCGCCGAGCGCGGCGGTCAGTCGGTCGGTGCCGTGTTCCTGGTCCATCAGGACGACAAGGTGGCAAAGCTGAGAATGCTGCATGTCGAGGCGTCGGCGCGCGGCCTCGGCATCGGCAAACGACTGGTCGCGGAATGCGTGAACCAGGCCCGGGCTTGCGGCTACACCAAGCTGGTTCTGTGGACCAACGACATCCTCGTTGCGGCGCGCGCGATCTACGAACGTGCCGGCTTCAGGCTGGTCTCGCAGGAGCACCACCGCAGCTTCGGCAAGGATCTGACCGGCCAGACCTGGGAAATGGATTTGTAGGCGGCTTTTGCTGCTGGTTGCGCGCCAGCGGTATCCTAATTGCCCCGCGCCGCCGCCAAAGCACCGGGAAGTTCCTCGGCAAAAATGTCGAGCTCGTGATCGAGGCCGACGCTGACCCGGATGCAGCGGTCGAGCCGTGGCACCATCGGCTTGCGGATGAAGACGTCGCGTGACAGCAGGCCTTGCAGAACTTTCAGTGCGAAGGGGCCATCGCCGCAGCAATCGATGGTGACGAAATTGGTCGCCGACGCCAGTGGCTTCAGCCCGTTCGCTTCGGCAATGCCGGCGATGCGTCGGCGGCCGGCCGCGACCCGCGCCACCACGCTTTGCAGATAGTCCTGATCGGCGAGCGCCTCGACGCCGGCGATCTGCGCCATGCGGCTGACGCCGTAGTGGTTGCGGATCTTCTCGAAGTCGCGGATCACCTGGGCCTCAGCGATCGCATAGCCGCAGCGTATGCCCGCCAGCCCGTAGGCCTTCGAGAAGGTGCGCATGCGGATGACGTTTGGCCTGGAGATATCGATCGGCGGCAGCGCCGAGGCCGGTCCGAGTTCGCCATAGGCCTCGTCGAGCACCAGCATGGTGGTTTGCGGCAGCGCCTCGATGAAGCGGATGATCTCGCTCGCCTCCCACCAGCTACCCATCGGATTGTCGGGGTTGGAGAGATAGACCAGCGGCGCCTTGTCCCTGCGCACCGCCGCCAGCAGGCCGTCCAGGCTTTCCTTGTCGTTCTCGTAAGGGACCGTCACCAGTCGCCCGCCGACACCGGCAATGTGGAAGTTGAAGGTCGGATAAGCGCCGAGCGAGGTGACCACAGCATCGCCGGGTGCCACATACATGCGTGCCACCAGAGCGAGCAGGCCATCTATGCCTTCGCCGACAACGACGTTCTCTGTCTTTACGCCGTGATGCGCGGCCGCCGCCACCTTCAGATCGTGATTGTCGGGATCGCAATACATCCACATGTCGCCGGCGATCTCGGCCATGCGGGCGATGACGCGCGGCGAGGGACCAAAGCTGCTCTCATTGGCGCCGATGCGGGCGCGAAAAGCGCGGCCACGCTCGCGCTCCTGTGCTTCGGGGCCGACAAACGGCACCGTCGAGGGAAGCGCTGCGATGAGCGGCATGAGGGGAGGGCGCTGGTGCATGGCGGAAGCTCGCTTGAAAGGGCCTTCTTGCTAGCGCGCCGGATGGGTCGGTGCAAGTTGCCGCCGGGCAGATCCGTAGCGCTGGATTCTTTCGTCCCTTTTTGCTAGCGACACGTGATGAGCAATCGATTGCCACCAGCCTGGTCCAAGCATCTGAAGGCACAGACCGGGCCGACAATCGCGCCGCCGAAAATCGTGCAGCCGAAGACCGCGCAGCCGAAGACCGCGCAGCCGAAAGCGAAACCGCAGCCGCCTGCGGTGAACGACGACATGCTGCTGAGGCAGGCGCTCCAGTTTCAGCAGGCCAAGCGGCTTCCTGAAGCAGAGGAGCTATGCCATCGCGTTCTGACCCGCAAGCCTAACCACGCATTGGCCCTCTACATACTCGGCACGCTCGGGCTTGGTGTCGACAACGAGTTGGCAATTAGGTATTTTGCTCGGGCGGCCGACCAGGAGCCCAACAATCCTTATTATCAACTTAGTCTGGGCGAAGCCTATTTGAAGATCGGTGACTATCCTCCAGCGATTAGGCATCTGCAGCGCGCCTGTGAACTGAAGCCCGATCTGGTAGAAGCTCTCCGTGGACTAGGAGATGCTTATGGAAAGTTTGACAAGGCAGATATCGCCTTGTCGGTCTATGAGAAGGCACTCGGAATCAATCGAGACCACCCGACGGTCCGAATGGGCCTGGCGAGCGTCCTTATCAACCTTGGACGTATGGACGAGGCGACCAGCTATCTCAAAGAGACCATAGACCGTCGAGTTGACGTTGCGGATGCCTATCAGGCTCTTGTTAACATCCACAAATTCTCCGAGGAGCCGCCGGAACTCAAACAGATTCTCGGTGAAATTTCCAACCCGGCAGCCTCGGACGACCAACCATATGCCCTTCATCTTGCGGCAGGCAAGATCCTGAATGATCTTGGCCGCTATGATGAAGCGATGGAC
>NZ_RZPW01000556.1:0-4306 GCF_003998455.1 Mesorhizobium sp. M7A.F.Ca.CA.001.08.2.1
ACAAAAAACCCGCCACAAGGGCGGGTTTTCGATCTGTGAAAGCTCGTTTGGCTTAAGTTCTTACTTGATGCAAGTCGTTATCCCAAAACCGCTTCGCACTTTTGGGCGACATGCAATTAGATGCCGAAACCTTCGAAACGCTTCTTGAACTTCGACAGGCGGCCGCCGCGGTCGAGCAGGGTCTGCTGGCCGCCGGTCCAAGCCGGATGGGTGGTCGGGTCGATATCGAGGTTCATCGTATCGCCTTCCTTGCCCCAGGTCGAACGGGTCGTGTATTCGGTGCCGTCGGTCATGACGACCTTGATGGTGTGGTAATCGGGATGGATGTCGGTCTTCATGGTTCGGTTCCTGGCTTGCCGGCGCTGCCGACGGGCATAAGCCTGCGTCGATGCGCCCCTTTTTAAAACTCGAAGCCGCAGCTATTGAGGAGCCACGGCTTCTAAAACGGTCGGCGAGCCTATACATCAGCCGGAATTGAATCACAAGGCCGCGGCAAGCGCATATTGAGGCGCAGACCCCAAGGACGGCTGGAGGAAACATCGGGATGGCGCAAATCACCAGCGCAGACGAGCGCCGGCGTTCGCTCAAGCCGCTCAAGCGCCTGTTCCCCTACATCACGCACTACCGCACGCTGGTCGTCGGCGCCATTATCTCGCTGGTTATCGCGGCGGCAACCACGCTGGCGCTGCCGCTGGCGGTGCGTCGCATGATCGATCATGGCTTCTCGTCGTCCAGCACGACCTTCATTGCCGAATATTTCGCAGCGCTGGTGGCTATGGCCGCCCTGCTGGCGGCAGCATCGGCCGGCCGCTACTATTTCGTCATCACGCTGGGCGAGCGCGTCGTCGCCGATATCAGGCGCGATGTGTTTGCCCATGTGACGACGCTGTCGCCTGCCTTCTTCGACACCGCCCAGTCGGGCGAGATCGTGTCGCGGCTTGCCGCCGACACGACGCAGGTCAAGTCGGCGGTCGGAGCGACGGCCTCGGTGGCGCTGCGCAATGTCATCCTCGGCCTTGGCGCGGTGGGGATGATGGTCATCACCAGCCCGAAACTGTCCGGCCTGGTCATCGCGGCAATACCCGTGATCGTGCTGCCGCTGGTCGCCTTCGGCCGTTCGGTGCGGCGCAAATCACGCCAGGCGCAGGATACGCTGGCCGATGCCACCGCCTATGCCAGCGAGCAGATCGGCGCGGTGCGCACGCTGCAGGCCTTCACCAATGAGAAGCTGGTCACCGGGCATTTCTCGGCTGCGGTGGAAGCTGCTTTCGAGGCGGCACGCTCCTCGATCTTCGCGCGCTCCTTCTTAACCTTCTTCGCCATTTTCACCATCTTCTCGTCCGTCGTGGCGGTGCTGTGGTTCGGCTCGCGCGACGTACTCGAAGGCTCGATATCGCCAGGCACGCTCGGCCAGTTCCTGCTCTATTCGGTGTTCGCCGCCGGCGCGCTGGGCGCGCTGTCGGAAGTGTGGGGCGAACTTGCGCAAGCGGCGGGTGCTGCCGAACGGCTGACCGAGATCCTGGCCGAGAAGCCGGCGATCCAGGCTCCCGCCGATCCGAAGCCGCTGCCGGCCGTCGCCAAGGGCGCGATCGTCTTCGACAATATCTCCTTCTCCTACCCGGCAAGGCCCGACCGCGCCGCCGTGCACGGCTTAAGCTTTCAGGTCATGCCGGGCGAGACGGTGGCGATCGTCGGGCCGTCAGGGGCCGGCAAGAGCACGGTGTTTTCGCTGATCCTGCGTTTTTACGATCCCGAAACAGGCAAGATCCTGATCGACGGCGTCGATGTGCGCGAGGCCGATCCCGTTTCGGTCCGCCAGCGCATCGCCATCGTGCCGCAGGACGTCACCATTTTCGCGGCAAGCGCGCGTGACAATATCGGTTTCGGCCGGCCGGGAGCCAGCAAGACCGAAATCGAGACGGCGGCGAAGGATGCACTTGCCGATGAATTCATCCTCAAGCTGGAAAAGGGCTATGACAGCCAAGTCGGCGAGCGCGGCGTGACGCTGTCAGGCGGTCAGCGCCAGCGGGTTGCGATCGCCCGTGCCATCTTGCGCGACGCGCCGATCCTGTTGCTCGACGAGGCCACCTCGGCACTCGACGCCGAAAGCGAAACGCTCGTGCAGACGGCATTGGAACGGCTGATGCATGGCCGCACCACGATCGTCATCGCCCACCGCCTGGCAACGGTGCTGAAGGCCGACAGGATCCTGGTCATGGATGGCGGCTCGATCGTCGAGGAAGGCACGCATCAGAGCCTTGTCGCCAAGGGCGGCATCTATGCGCGGCTGGCCAAGCTGCAGTTTGAAACCGGCGCCAGTGCTTTCAGGGGCGCGGCGGAATAGGCAGATCTGCCGCTGTGGCGAGAGCCGCTATGCGGCTCCATAGCGCTGTTTCAGATGGTTCACGAAATAGGTGGCATTGAGCTTTTCGCCGGTGGCGCGTTCGAGCAGGTCCGGCGTCGACCAGCGTGACCCCTGTGACCAGATTTTTTGGCGGCGCCAGTCGTTGATCGCCTCGAAATTGCCTTTGGCGAGATCCTCGTCGGCGGCAGGATGCTCCCGCGTCAGCGCCGCCCATTGCTGTGCCGCCATCATCGCGCCAAGCGTGTAGGAGGGGAAGTAGCCGAAAGCTGCCCCTGGCCAATGCACGTCCTGCATTGGCCCGTCGGCTGGGTTGTCGATGGTGGAAAGGCCGAGGTAGTCGCGCATCTTGGCGTCCCAGGCTTCGGGCAGATCGGCCACCTCCAGCCGGCCCGAGACGAGTTCCTGTTCCAGTTCGTAGCGCAGGATGACATGCAGGGGATAGGTCACCTCGTCGGCATCGACCCGGATCAGGCCGCGTCCGACGCGATGCACGTGCGGCAGGATGTCGTCGAGCGACCAGGCTTCGCCGAGATGCTTTTCAGCCACTGGCAGCGCCCAGCGCCAGAAGGCCGGGTTGCGGCCTAGCTGCTTCTCGACGAACAGGCTCTGGCTTTCATGCACGGCCATGCCGCGCGCTTTGCCGAGCGGCCAGTGCGACCATGCCTTGGGCAGGTTCTGTTCGTAGAGCGCATGGCCGGTCTCGTGCAGCACGCCCATCAGCGCCGACAGGAAGTCGGACGTCTTGTAGCGGGTGGTGATACGCACGTCGCTCGGCACGCCGCCGCAGAAAGGGTGGTGCGACACCGACAGCGACCCATGCGTCAGGTCGAAGCCGACTGCCGTCATCATGGCAAGGCCGAGCTCGCGCTGCCGATCGATCGCATAGGTGCCCGAAAGCGGCTTCAGCGGGCGCTTGCGCTGCCGTGCGTCCTGGATCGCCAGCGCCTCCGGCACGAAACTTTTCAGAAAAGCCTTCAGGTCGCTGAACACAGGCGTGATGTCGGCGGTGCGGTTGCCGGGGTCGTACTGCTCCATCAGCGCGTCATAGGGGGCCAGGCCGAGCACATCGGCACGCAGCGTCGCCTCCTCGCGCACCAGCGCCACGACGCCCTCCAGCGCCGGCTGGAAGCCTGCCCAGTCGTTCTTGGCGCGCAGGCCGCGCCACAGCTGCTCGCAACGCATGCGCGCGGTCGTCTGGCGTTCGACGAATTCGACCGGCAGGCAGGTCAGGTTGGTGTATTGCCGCCGCAGTTCCGAGACGGCGGCGCGCTGCTCCTCGCCCAGCGCTTCCTGTTCGGCCGCGGCGATCCAGTCTGCTATCTCGGGCGCCGTTGCCCTGGTGTGATACATGCCGGCCAGTGCCGACATCGCCTCGGCACGCTTCTCGCCGCCGCCGACGGCCATGTGCGTGGCCTCATCGGCACCGAGGATGGCCAGCGCATGCTCGAGCGCTTCGAGCTTGTGACCGAGGTCGTCGAGTTTCTGAAAGGACATGGCGACTTCCGTGATTGGGACGCGCGAAAAGACACCAACGCAAAAGCGTTGGCAACCCTCGGATGCCGTCCGGCAAATGCACCTTGCGCAGGCGAGGCCACGCATGAAATGCTGCCGGCAACACATCAAGGGGGAAAAAATGATCGGCAACATCCTGGTCGGGCTGGTGGCCTTGATCCATGCCTACATCGTCTATCTGGAGATGGTGCTGTGGGACACGCCGCGCGGGCACAAGGCTTTCAACCTGACCCCGGAATTCGCCAGTGCCTCGAAAGTGCTCGCGGCCAATCAGGGACTTTATAACGGGTTCCTCGCCGCCGGGTTGATCTGGGGGCTATACCTTGGTGCGGCCGGTTTCCAGGTCAAGGTCTTCTTTCTGGCTTGCGTGGCCATTGCCGGCCTCTATGGCGGGGCAACGGTCGGGCGCAAGATCCTGTTCATCCAGAC
>NZ_RZPW01000557.1:0-4299 GCF_003998455.1 Mesorhizobium sp. M7A.F.Ca.CA.001.08.2.1
GATTCTGGTTCTTCCCCCGGATGATCCGCGGAATTCGCGGGTCCCCTTTTGTCGCCGAACCCTGGGGAATGCGACCGACGCTTCGGAACAACTTGCGAAGGGATGCGTCCCCACCCACGGCCTTCACTTGCAGGGTGACCATAAATGCGCTGTCGCTAAAGTTCTCTTAACTGGCGAAGGTTCCGCGGGTTTCTCTGTCTGCGGGCTGTAAAAGCTCTGGTTCGCGCGTCCAACAGTTGGAAACAACGCCGGTGCAGCGGCCTGAATTCGCGATTCGCGCATCGCACGTTTCAAAATGAAACCGAATTTCGGATTCTCCACGCCAGTACATGTCGCATTTGCTTGCGTGCGTGCGCCGCAAAGCTGGAATCCTGAAGGCGATGCCAGGCACTTTTCTTTCAAGGAGGATCGACGTGAGTGGTGGTCACCAGGGATCGTGTCTGTGTGGAGCCGTCCGCTTCAGAACGAACGGAGCGTTGCGTGGCGTCGTCTATTGTCATTGCTCGCAATGCCGCAAGCAGAGCGGACATTTCTATGCCGCGACCAATGTTGCCAATGTCGACATCGTCATCGATGGCGTGGAAAGTATCACCTGGTACGAAGCCTCTACCTTCGCCAGGCGTGGGTTCTGCAAGGCATGCGGGTCGGTGCTGTTCTGGAAGCCGCGAGACCAGGACTACGTTTCAGTCATGGCGGGATCGTTCGACAAGCCGACAGGTCTTGAGGGGGAATGCCATATTTTCGTTGGTGACAAGGGCGACTATTATTCGATCGACGACGGGCTGCCGCAGTTTGAAAAGTCGACACCGTCCATACCGGTTGCTGAATGAATCTTGGACAAGTCACCTTATTCCATTGATCTGGCCAGCCATTGCATTATCCCGTGCCGGTGATTCGCAAAGGGGTTTGGCATGCAGCGGCTGATCGACGCTTATTTCAATTCGGTGCGGGCGTTTCGCAAGCTGGCCGCCAGCGAGAAGGCTTTCCAGCAGGAGCTGATGCTGCTGGCGCTGGCACTGCCGCTCGGCTGGTTCGTTTCGATCTCGTGGCGCGGTTATGCCTTGCTGATCGGCGCGGTGCTGCTCTTGATCATGGTCGAGGTGCTGAACACCGGCATCGAGGCGGCATGCGACGCTTTCAGCCGCGAGTTCAATGTCGACATCCAGTTGGCCAAGGATTGCGGTTCGCTGGCGGTGCTGATTTCGGTGCTCATCGTCGCCGGTGTCTGGGGCATCGCCATCATCGAGCGGATCACTGGGCTACCGATCTAGCCTTTCGATGCCTATATGCCAGTCACCCAAGGAGACTGTCATGGCCGGGGCCGCCAATTTTCTGCTTCTCGAACGCGTGGGCCTGCCGGACGATCTGCGCTGGCTCGTCGAAAAGTACCCGCGTGAAAACTGGCAGGACCATGCCAACGTCCACGGCATCGCCAATATGTGGCTGCAGCGGCACGACATGTTCCGCGAACTTGGCGGCATGCTGGCCAACGGCATTGACGACTTCCGTGAGGGACGGCTGACGGCGCCTGATTTCGCGCGCTGGTTCGCGCCGCGCCTCAATCATTTTCTTGGGCATCTCGACGGTCACCACAATGTCGAGGATTATCAATATTTCCCGGTATTCGCCAAGGCCGAGCCCCGTTTGAAGCGCGGCTTCGAGATTCTCGATGCCGACCACCACACCATCCATGAAGGGCTGGAGCGCAATGCCGAGGCGGCCAATGCCTTCATCAAGACGCTGCAGGAGAGCGAAGACAGACAGCGCTTTGCAGCCGACGCCTATGCCGACGAAAACAGCCGGCTGATCGCCATGCTGACAAGACATCTTGCCGACGAGGAAGACCTGATCGTCCCGCTTATCCTCGATCGGGGGGATCAGGCGCTCGGCGTGGATTGACGATCAGCCTTCCCTGGCGCGTTCCCTCCTGGCGATGTGACGGGCGACGAGCCATGCCACAACGGCCACGGTCAGGCCGATGCCAAGACCGATCAGCAACCGTTCGTGATGCATCAGCGCCTGGCCGATGAAGTGCTCTGCGCCAAGTCCAAAGACATAACCGATCGTACCGAACAGCACCGCCCAGACCGCCGATGAAAGCGCGTTGAGGATGACGAAGCGCGGCGCTGTGATATTGGAGAGTCCGGCTGCAATGCCGCCGACGAGACGCATGCCGTAGATATAGCGGTTCGACAGCACGAAAATGTCGGGATGGGTGTTGAGCAGGCGAAAGGCGCGGCGAAAGCCGGGCCGCTTGCGCAATCTGACGACATAGGGATGGTCGGCAAAGCTTCGTCCGAGGATGAAGAAGAAAGTGTCGCCGACAAAGGCGCCGAGGCCGGCCGCAAGGACGGCGTGCCACAGCACGAAGACCTGCTGGTGGGCGAAGAAGCCGCCGAGAATGGCAGCACTTTCGCCCTCCGCGATGCAACCGACAAAGACCGCGAGCAGCCCGTATTGTTCGATGAAATGGTGGATCGCGTCGGTCATGAAGCCGACTGCTGCGAAGACAGCCTTTCGTCGATCCGCTTGATCATCTCGGTCAGTTGCACGATCTCGTCGCGCATGCCGAGAATCTGGCCGTGGCGCAGTTCATCCAGCTTTTCATGCAGCGCCATGATCTCGATCTCGGCTTTCAGGTTGACCTCGTAATCGTGGGCGGCGTCGATGCGGTCCCGTTCGGTCTGGCGGTTCTGCGCCATCATGATCACAGGCGCCTGCAAGGCGGCTACCATCGACAAAACGAGATTGAGGAAGATGAACGGGTAGGGATCGAAGGCGTCACGCGACAGCAGCCAGACATTGCCCGCCGTCCATAAGACCAGAAAGGCGATGAAGGTCAGGATGAAGGACCATGACCCGCCGATGCGGGCGATCGTATCGGCAAGCCGGTCGCCGAAGGTCTGGTGGAAGGCAACGGCCTTGTTGGTGTCGCGCGAGATGGTGGTGCGTTCGAGCGTCGATTGCAGCACCCGGCTTTCGAGCTGGCTGAGGCCGTCCGGCCGCCGCTTGAGCCAGCGGTTCGCCAGATCGTCGATCGTCTTGTTCATGGCCATCTCCAGGGTCTTAGGCTTGCCGTAAGAGGTAGAGGCTGCCGGCTCACACGGGAAGTGTTAGATTGATTCCAGTTGCCGAGGGACCAATGGCCGATTTCAAGAAAATTCGCGCTCGCGCCGCAAAACGTAAGGGCGGCGAAGAGGAGCTGACGTCGCTGCTTGGTCCGGCGCCTGACAATGCCGCCGTGGCTGACATCCCCGATGACCGCATTCTCTCCATTATGGCTGAGCGCGTCTTCGCCGCCGGTTTCGTCTGGCGCGTCATCGAGCAGAAATGGCCTGGCTTCGAGGAGGCGTTTCTGCGCTTCGAGCCGAAGCGGCTGTTGTTCCAGCCCGATGATTTCTGGCACGATCTGACGGCCGACCAGCGCATCGTACGCAACCCGCAGAAGATCAAATCCGTTCGCGACAATGCTGCCTTTGTCGAGCGTGTGTCGAAGGAATATGGCGGTTTCGGCAAATTCCTTGCGGAATGGCCTGATGATGACCAGGTCGGGCTGATGGCCTGGCTCGGCAAGCATGGCAGCCGGCTGGGCGGCAACACGGGCCAGTATTTCCTGCGCTGGCTGGGGTGGGATGCGTTCGTCATCTCGGGCGATATGGCCGCGGCGTTGCGCGACGCCGGCCTCGACATCGCCGAAAGCCCGACTTCGAAGAAGGACCTGGACAAGATCCAGAGGCAAATCAATCAATGGGCAGCGGAGACGCATCTGCCGCGCCGCCATATTTCACGCATCCTGGCGATGTCGATCGGCGAGAACCATTCGCCGCAAGCGCTGCGCGAATATATGGGCGACGACTGAAACGTGGTCGCTTGCCACGATCGGCATTCGTCGATCGGTCAACACGATCGAATCGATCGGTCCGGACACGAATGACATTCGTCATTTGCTCCGAATTGGTCCAAACGAACGCCATTGCCCGAGCAATTTTGCCGCGCTAAGTCAGCAGGCATGACCAAGAAGCTCGACATCCTGCGCATCGCCGTCGCCCAGCTCAATCCGACTGTCGGCGACATATCAGGCAATCTCGCCAAAGCCCGCGAGGCGAGGGCGGATGCCGCACGTCAGGGCGCCGATCTCGTGCTCTATACCGAGCTTTTCCTCGCCGGCTACCCGCCGGAGGATCTGGTGCTGAAGCCGGCCTTTTTGAAAGCCTGCGAAAAGGCGGCACAGGACTTTGCCGCCGACACCGCGGATGGCGGTCCCGGCGTCATCATCGGCACGCCGTTGAAGCGCAAGAG
>NZ_RZPW01000558.1:0-4291 GCF_003998455.1 Mesorhizobium sp. M7A.F.Ca.CA.001.08.2.1
TGTGTGGGCTGGTCGGCAGCACGTTCAGGCTAAGGCCGTTGGAAGCCGCGAACTCTTCGGCGTCGCCTTCGACCAGCCGGATGTTACGCGCCTTCAGCATCTGATAGAATGGCGCCGGCAAAAGCGGTGAATGGACCAATGCGAGGTCGTCGGCCAGCGGGCTGATCACCGACATCAGATGCAGGCACGCTTCTTCGCCTTGCCACAGCGGAAGATCAAAGCCGTAGACGGAAACGCCCAGCGGCGTCAGCAGGTTGGAAACCTGCTGGATGCCTTCCTGGTTGGAGCGGACACCGCGCCCGATCACCAGCGTACGGGCATCGAGCCATACGCAATCACCGCCTTCGACCTGGCCAGGAACCTCGACGCGGCCCAGGATTGGAATGCCCAGCCTTCGGTAGGTTTCCTCATGCAGTGAGGGCTCCCTGGCGCGCAACGGCTTGCCCATGGACAGAATCAGCGCGCCGCGATCGGTCATCAGCGACGGGTCGTGCGTGAACACCGAGTCCGAAAGTCCATCCGCCGTGTCCTCGATCCATTCGATTTCGGCACCGGAAGCCGCCACCAGTTCAGCAAGGAGCGCGTGCTGCGATGCCGCTTTCGCCGGATTGAATCCCGGGCCATAGTGCCAGGCAGCCCTGTCGGCATTGCGCATGGCGTTGGCCGCCGACCGCATCAGCACGCGGCGCAGCGGCGCCGCCATGGACTGTGATCCGAAAGCGCTCATCGAAGTCCTTTTTCGCTGAAAAAAATCGAGAAAATTTCATGGAAGGCTATTTATACACTTGCACAACAAGCTCGCAAGTGCCGTAATAAGCAGGATTGACGGGCTCTCGCCGTTGGGTCCATGCTGAAGTCTGGAGCGGGGCAGTACAGCGTATATGTTAATTAGCCGGATACACGTTCGACGAACCGCAGCCGACCCGATAGAGGTCACCCGGTGAGCGTGGTGGAAGCTGCCGCAGTCCGATCCGGCAAGGCGCAGGACGGCGCCGCCGAAGCCATCCATGTCGAGAACCTGCACAAGAAGTTCGGTGAGCTGCATGTGCTGAAGGGCGTCTCGCTGTCGGCGCGCGACGGCGAGGTCATCGCCATCATCGGCGGCTCGGGGTCCGGCAAGTCGACCCTGCTGCGCTGCATCAACTGCCTGGAAAACCCGACCAGCGGCATCATTCGCGTCAATGGCGAGGAGATCAAACTCAAGGCCGACAGCCACGGCCACACCATTCCGGCCGACCGCAAGCAGATCGAGCGCATCCGCTCCAAGCTCGGCATGGTCTTCCAAAACTTCAACCTGTGGAGCCACATGACGCTGATCGAAAACGTCATCGAGGTTCCGGTGCATGTGCTTGGCGTCAAGCGCGATGTGGCGATCGGCGAGGCCGAGAAGCTGCTCGCCCGTGTCGGTCTGGCTGAAAAGCGCGACGTCTATCCGGCCTATCTGTCGGGCGGCCAGCAGCAGCGCGCCGCGATCGCCCGGGCGCTGGCCATCAATCCGCGCGTCATGCTGTTCGACGAGCCCACCTCCGCGCTCGATCCCGAACTGGTCGGCGAGGTGCTGAAAGTGATCGGCGACCTGGCGCGCGAAGGCCGCACCATGGTGCTGGTCACCCACGAGATGAAGTTCGCCCGCGAGGTCGCGACCCACGTCGTCTACCTCTACAACGGGCTGGTCGAGGAAGAAGGGCCGCCGGAGCAGATCTTCGGCGCACCGAAATCCGAAAGGCTGAAGCAGTTCATCCGCAACATCGGCTAGGCAAGCCGGGACGGAAGAAAACCGGGAACCAACAACAAACTGGGAGTCATGAAATGAAGACCGTTCTGAAGACATTTGCCGCAGCGCTGCTGCTCGGCGTCGCCGCCATGGGCGTGGCCAAGGCCGATCCGGTCAAGATCGGCGTCGCCGCCGAGCCTTATCCCCCCTTCACCTCGCCCGATGCTTCGGGCAAATGGGTCGGCTGGGAGATCGACTTCATCGACGCCGTCTGCGCCGAGGAGAAGCTCGATTGCGTCATCACCCCGGTTGCCTGGGACGGCATCATCCCGGCTCTGACGACCAAGAAGATCGACCTCATCGTCTCCTCGATGTCGATCACCGCCGAACGCGCGAAGACGATCGATTTCTCGGACAAGTACTATAACACGCCGACCGCGATCATCGGCCCGAAGGACCAGAAATTCGGCTCCGCTCCGGACGACCTCAAGGGCAAGATCGTCGGCGTGCAAGTGTCGACGGTGCACGCTGTCTACGCCAAGAAGCACTTTGGCAGCACAGCCTCCGAGATCAAGGAATACCAGACCCAGGACGAGGCCAACAACGATCTGGCCGCCGGCCGTCTCGACGCGGTGCAGGCCGATTCCATCGCGCTTGGCGAATTCCTCAAATCCGACCAGGGCAAAGCCTGCTGCGACCTGAAGGGCATGGTCGCTCCCGATGACGAAGTGCTCGGACCGGGCGTCGGCGCCGGCGTGCGCAAGGAAGACACCGACCTGAAGGGCAAAATCAACGCCGGCATCAAGGCGATCCGCGCCAACGGCAAATATGACGAGATCTCGAAGAAATACTTCGATTTCGATATTTACGGCGGCGGCGGCGCGCAGTCGAACTGACGATCCTCGTATGAGCTGTGGGGTGTGGCGTCGCGCCATGCCCCACCTGCTCGATCTTTCCCAGGCATGTTTGCCGCCGACGCAGCCATCGGCGGTTAGTCAGCACTTCGGGGGCGACGCTGATCGACGCACTTCTTTCGGCCTCCGCGGCCGGCATCACCGAGCTTCTCTCGCCCTACCCGCCAGGCTGGGGCGGGGCGCTTCTGGTTGGGCTGCTGCATTCGATCGAGATCGCGCTGGGCGCCACGTGCCTCGGCCTTCTGATCGGCACCGGCGGCGCCTATGGCAAGCTTTATGGCGGGCCGGTGGTGCGCGATCTCCTGGCGGTTTACACCACCATCGTGCGCGCCGTGCCCGAACTGGTGCTGATCCTGCTGCTCTATTACGCCGGCACCGACCTGATCAATCAGGCGCTGACGGCCATGGGTTATCAGCGCGTCGACGTGAGCGGCCTTGCCGCCGGCATCGCCGTGCTCGGCTTCGTCCAGGGCGCCTATTCGACAGAGGTGATACGCGGCGCGATCCTGGCCATTCCGCAGGGCCAGATCGAAGCCGCCCGCGCCTATGGAATGTCTCCGGGCCTGATGTTGCGGCGCATCACCTTGCCGTCAATGCTGCCCTTCGCTATTCCGGGCCTCGCCAATCTCTGGCTGATCGCCACCAAGGACACCGCGCTATTGGCTGTTGTCGGCTTCTACGAGCTGGCGCTGGCAACGCGGCAGGCAGCGGGCGTCACCAAGGCCTATTTCACCTTCTTTTTCGCGGCGGGCGTGCTCTATCTGCTTTTGTCGCTGTTTTCCAACCTCGTTATCGGCCGGGTCGAGACCTGGTCGCGGCGCGGCATGCCTTCGCTCAAGGAGGCGCGCTGATGGCCAACGAGGCGACCATCATCGACGTCGTCGCGCGAACGTCGCTGTGGCTGCAGCCGCACCGCATCGTGCTGATCCTGATCGCACTGGGCCTTGTTCTGTCGGCCGCCTTTTTCATGCGCTGGGACTGGCTGCCGCAATATTATGAAATGGGCTTGATCGGCCTCTGGCGCTCGCTGTGGATCCTGGCCGTCACCTGCGTGCTGGGCTTCCTGCTGGCCGTCCCGCTTGGCCTGGCGCAGGCTGCCGGCTCGTTCTGTTTCGCCGCACCCGCCAAGGTGTTCTGCACGGTGATCCGGGGCACGCCGCTGCTGATCCAGCTCTGGCTGCTCTATTACGGCCTGGGTTCGCTGTTCCCGCAATATCCGTGGATCCGCGAATCCTGGATGTGGCCATATCTGCGGCAAGCCTGGCCCTATGGCGTGCTGGCGCTGACCCTGTCGTTCGCCGGTTATGAGGGCGAGGTGATGCGCGGCGCCTTCGCCGGCGTGCCCAAGGGGCAACTCGAAGCCGCCCGCGCCTTCGGCATGAGCCGCTGGAAGGCGTTCCGGCGGATCTGGCTGCCGCAAGCCATCTACCGGGCGCTGCCGACGCTGACCGGCGAGACCGTGCTGCAATTGAAGTCGACGCCGCTGGTGGCAACGATCAGCGTCATCGACATTTTCGCCGTTTCGTCCAAAGTACGGCAGGACACCTACCTCACCTACGAGCCCTTGCTGCTGCTGGCGCTGATCTACATGACGATAACCGGCATTCTGGTCTTCGCCTTCAGCAGGATAGAGGCCAGGATCCCGAACAAGATTGGTTAGAGG
>NZ_RZPW01000559.1:0-4291 GCF_003998455.1 Mesorhizobium sp. M7A.F.Ca.CA.001.08.2.1
GATCAGCTCAGCGCAGCATGCGTGAAATCAACTGCGCCGTATAGTCGACCATTGGGACGATGCGCGCGTAATTCAGCCGGGTCGGGCCGATGACGCCGAGCGCGCCGACGACGCGGGCATCCTTGTCGCGATAGGGGGCGACGACCAGCGACGAGCCCGACAGCGAAAACAGCTTGTTTTCCGAGCCGATGAAGATGCGCACACCCGAGCCCTGCTCGGCGAGGTCAAGCAGCTGGATAAGCCCGTCCTGCGTCTCCATGTCCTCGAACAGATGGCGCAGCAGCTCGATGTCGGCCTGGGCGGTGACGTTTTCAAGCAGATTGGCACGCCCGCGCACGATGAGCCGTGCCGGCAGGCCGCTGTCGGCGCCGGCCCACACCGCCAGCCCCTTCTCCACCAGGTCCTGCGACAGCGTGTCGAGCGCGGCCCTGGTTTCTTCCTTGATGCGAGCGATCTCGATCCGCGCCTCGGCAAGCGTGCGACCGCGTATATGGGCGTTGAGGAAATTCGAGGCCTCGTGCAGTTGCGAGACGGTGATGCCGGCGGGCAGGTCGACGACGCGGTTTTCGACGTCGCCATTCTGCGACACCAGCACCGCCAGCGCCTTCGTCGGCTCAAGCTGGATGAATTCGATGTGCTTCAGCGCCACCTCGTTCTTGGCGGCCAGCACCAGGCCGGCGCCGCGCGACATGCCCGACAGCATCTGGCTGGCCTCGGTCAGCATGTGCTCCAGCGTCGCACCGGAGCCGGACGCCCGCACCTGTGCCTCGATGGCGCGGCGCTCCTCGTCGGAAAGGTCGCCAAGCTCCATGAAGGCATCGACGAAGAAACGCAGGCCGGCCTGCGTCGGCAGCCGGCCGGCCGAAATGTGCGGCGCGTAGATCAGGCCGAGATGCTCGAGGTCGCTCATCACGTTGCGGATAGTCGCCGGCGACAGTGAGGACGGCAGGATACGCGACAGGCTGCGCGATCCCACCGGTTCACCGTCCCTGAGATAGGAATCGACGATGCGCCGGAAGATGTCGCGGGAACGCATGTCGAGCGCCTGGAATACTGGCGACTGAAGCGCGGGCGACTGCGAAGCGGGATCGACTGCCTTGGTCATACGGCCAAAAACCTCCGGCCCAAGGATATAGACTTACACTGCACCCGCGCAACCCGGTGTCTGTGTCCGATCGTCAGGCCATTTTCCTTTGCGCCACGCGTCCCATGCGGTTACAAGCCGGCCAAGATTCCGAAAAATGACAAGAAAGCAGCCCTGAATGCGCCCTTCCAAACGCCAATTCGACGAAATGCGTGCCATCTCCTTCGAGCGTGGCGTCTCCAAGCATGCCGAAGGCTCATGCCTGGTGAAGTTCGGCGACACGCATGTCCTGTGCACGGCCAGCCTCGAGGAAAAAGTGCCGGGTTGGATGCGCAACTCCGGCAAGGGCTGGGTGACGGCGGAATACGGCATGCTGCCGCGCTCGACCGGCGAGCGCATGCGCCGTGAGGCTTCGGCCGGCAAGCAGGGCGGCCGCACGCTGGAAATCCAGCGGCTGATCGGCCGCTCCTTGCGCGCCGTGGTCGATTTGCAGGCGTTGGGCGAACAGCAGATCACCGTCGACTGCGACGTCATCCAGGCCGATGGCGGCACCCGCACCGCATCGATCACCGGCGGCTGGGTGGCGCTGTATGACTGCCTGCGCTGGATGGAAGCGCGCCAGATGGCCAGCGTCGCCAAGGTGCTGAAGGACCATGTCGCGGCGATCTCCTGCGGCATCCATGACGGCCAGCCGGTCATCGACCTCGACTATATCGAGGATTCAGCGGCCGGCACCGACGCCAATTTCGTCATGACAGGCAAGGGTGGCATCGTCGAGATCCAGGGCACCGCCGAGGGCGAGCCTTTCTCCGAGGAGCAGTTCGCGGACCTGATGGGCCTGGCCAAGAAAGGCATCCAGCGCCTGGTGAGTTTGCAGCAGATGGCAGTGGCTTAGTTTTTAGATGTCGAGCCTGAGCGCCCCCCTCTGGCCTGCCGGCCATCTCCCCCTCAAGTGGGGAGATCGGATGTCATCTAGGGCTTCGCCAATCTCCGGCGTTGTAGGGCGCGCGACAATGCAGAAGCTGCCAATCTCCCCACCTGAGGGGGAGATGGCCGGCAGGCCAGAGGGGGGCGCCTCGTGACACCCTCCGCGATCCTGGAATCGGCCCTCTACGTCACAGACCTGCCCGCCGCCGAAACCTTCTACACCGACATCCTCGGCCTCAATCTCCTCGGCAAGGTCGACGGCCGCCACCTGTTCTTCCGCTGCGGCCCCGGCGTGCTGCTCGTCTTCAACGCCGAGGCAACCAAGATCCCGCCGGCGCCTGACGCGAGGCTGCCGGTGCCACCGCACGGCGCGGTCGGCCAAGGTCATCTCTGCTTTACGGCGACCGCCGATGAAATCGCCGGCTGGAAAGCCCATCTGGAGGCAAAGAAGATCGCCATCGAGAGCGAATTCGAGTGGCCGCAGGGCGGCCGTTCGATCTATATACGCGACCCCTCGGGCAATTCGATCGAATTTGCCGAGCCAAGAATCTGGGGCCTTTGATGCATTCTCTCGATGGCAAGAAGATCGTCGTCGCCAGCCATAATGAGGGCAAGCTGCGCGAATTCGCCGACCTGATGGGACCGTTCGGCTTCGAAGCGAAGTCGGCCAGGGAGTATGGCCTGCCGGAGCCGGACGAGACCGGCACCACCTTCGAGGAGAACGCCTACATCAAGGCGCTCGCCGCCGCCAAGGCGACCGGCCTGCCGGCGCTGTCGGACGATTCCGGCCTGTGCGTCGACGCGCTTGACGGCGCGCCCGGCGTCTACACCGCCAACTGGGCCGAAACCCCGGACGGTTCGCGTGACTTCGGCATGGCCATGCAACGCACCGAAGTGGCGCTGCAGGAGGTCGGCGCCGCCTTGCCGGAGCAGCGCAAGGGACGCTTTGTCGCCGTCATCTGCCTGGCGTTTCCCGACGGCGAGGCCGAATATTATCGCGGCGAGGCCGAGGGCACGCTGGTCTGGCCACCGCGCGGCGAGCTCGGCTTCGGCTACGATCCTGTGTTCCTGCCCGATGGCTTCGAAAAAACCTTCGGCGAAATGAGCGCCGAGGAAAAGCATGGCTGGAAGCCCGGCCAGGCCACGGCGCTGTCGCACCGCGCCCGCGCCTTCCAGAAATTCGCCCAAGCTCGATTGGGCTCGGCATGAGCATGCTGCTCGACCGGACGCCCGGCTTCGGCGTCTATGTCCACTGGCCGTTCTGCGCGGCCAAATGCCCCTATTGCGACTTCAACAGCCATGTTCGCCACCAGCCGGTCGACCAGGAGCGCTTTGCCGCCGCCTTCGAGGCCGAACTGGCGACGATGCGCGAGCGCACCGGGCCGCGCGAGGTGACCAGCGTTTTTCTCGGCGGCGGCACGCCCTCGCTGATGAAGCCGGAAACCGTGGCCAGGGTTCTGGACGCCGTGGCGAAGAACTGGACTGTGCCTGCCGGCATCGAGGTGACGCTGGAGGCCAATCCGTCCTCGGTCGAGGCCGAGCGCTTTCGCGGCTATCGGGCAGCCGGGGTCAATCGCGTGTCGCTCGGCGTGCAGGCGCTGAACGACAAGGATTTGCGCTTCCTCGGCCGTTTGCACAATGTCGAACAGGCCCTGCACGCCATCGGCTTCGCGCGAGAAATATTCCCAAGGCTGTCCTTCGACCTGATCTACGCCCGCCCCGGCCAGACGCCGGAGGCTTGGGCATCGGAGCTGGAACAGGCGATCGGCCATGCCGCCGACCATCTGTCGCTCTACCAGTTGACCATCGAGGAAGGCACGCCCTTCCACGCGCTGCATGCGGCAAAGAAATTCGTCATCCCCGACAACGACCATGCCGCCGACCTCTATGCGCTGACGCAGGAGATCACCACGGCGCACGGCCTGCCGGCCTACGAGATTTCCAACCACGCCAGGCCGGGCGCCGAGAGCCGGCACAACCTGACCTACTGGCGCTATGGCGAATATGTCGGCGTCGGGCCGGGCGCGCATGGCCGCTTCGTCGAGAACGGCCGGCGCACGGTGACAATCGCCGAGCGGATGCCGGAAACCTGGGCCAATCTGGTCGAGGCCAAGGGCCATGGCGTCACCGGCGGCGAGATCCTGACGCGTTCGGAAGAGGCCGACGAATTCCTGCTGATGGGCCTGCGGCTGGCCGAAGGCATCGACCTCGCCCGCTACGAGGCGTTCTCCGGGCGCGGCCTGTCGAGCGAGCGGTTGTCGATGCTGCAGGGCGAAGGGC
>NZ_RZPW01000055.1:0-14625 GCF_003998455.1 Mesorhizobium sp. M7A.F.Ca.CA.001.08.2.1
CCTTGCGAATCGGGGCTTTCTTACTTGGCACGGGGCATGCTCAGGTATCCGCAAACACCCAATGGATAACGAGCAGACTTCCCATGGCCTCACCATGCCGAAAGCTTCCCGGACGCATCCAAAGATGAGGCTCGCGTCAGGCCCAGCAACACGCTGACGGCTCATGTGGCTCGGCGTCGCGTGCCGATCCACTTTCTCCCAATAGGCGTTCGGGAGACATAGATCCTTCAAAATGAGGAACAGATCACTTTGCCAGGAACGCAGCCCATAACCCCACTCTCCCTACCAGAACTACCAAGCAAGCCCCGCACTCATGGGCTTCGCAGGACGTCCGTTGCGTCCGAGTTGGTCGGCGCGGGGCCGGCTCCGATCCCCGTCGCATGGGAGGACGGCAAGGCGAGGGATTTCGTGCTCGACAACGGCATGGAGGTGGTCGTCATTCCCAACCACCGGGCGCCGATCGTCACCCACATGGTGTGGTACAAGATCGGCAGCGCCGACGAGCCGCCGGGCAAATCCGGCATCGCCCATTTCTTCGAGCATCTGATGTTCAAGGCGACGACCAACCATGCGGGCGGCGAATTCGACCGCGCAGTGTTCGAGATCGGCGGCTCCAACAACGCCTTCACCTCCTCCGACTACACCGCCTTCTATCAGACAGTGGCGCCGTCGGCGCTCGAGCTGATGATGAGCTTCGAGGCCGACCGAATGCGAAACCTCATCCTGACCGACGATGTCGTCAAGACCGAGCGCGATGTGGTCATCGAGGAGCGCCGCTCAAGCACCGACACCAACCCGCAGGACGTTCTCCATGAGGAGATCGACGCGACGCTGTGGCAGAACCACCCCTATCGCATCCCGATCATCGGCTGGATGCAGGAGATCGAGCAGCTGAACCGCGTCGACGCCACCGTCTTCTATGAAAAGTACTACTGGCCCAACAACTCCGTGCTGATCGTGGCCGGCGATGTCGAACCGGACACGGTGCGGGCGCTGGCCGAAAAGACCTATGGCAAGGTGGCGCGCGGACCTGACCTGCCGCCGCGCATCCGGCCGGTTGAGCCCGAGCAGAACACCAGGCGCACCGTCACGCTCTCAGACGCCCGCGTCAGCGTGCCCAGTTTTCCGACGCAGTGGGTGGTGCCGTCCTACCACACCGCCAAGCCGGGCGAGGCCGAAGCGCTCGACCTGCTGGCCGAAATTCTCGGCGGCGGTAACCGCGGCCGGCTCTACCAGGCGCTCGCTGTCCAGCAAGGTATCGCTTCCAGCGCCCGCGTCTATTTCCAGGGCACTATGCTCGACGACACCAAGTTCGCCATCTATGGCGCACCGCGCGGCGATGCCAAGCTGGCTGATCTCGAAGCGGCGGCCGCTGCCGAAGTTGCCCGCATTGCCGAGGATGGTGTCAGCAACGAGGAACTAGGCAAGGCCAAGGACCACTATTTGCTCAATATGATCTTTGCGGAAGACAACCTGGACTGGCTCGCCAGCATCTACGGCTCGACGCTGGCCACCGGCGGTACCGTGAAGGATGTCGAGGAACGGCCGAATCGCATCCGCAAGGTTACCCCCGAGCAAATCAAAGCAGTTGCCGCCCGCTATCTCGCGTACGACCGTTCGACCACGGGCTATCTCTTGCCCAAGACGGAGAATCAAGAGATGACGCTCGGCGCTCGGCCCCATGCTGCGATGAACATCCAGGAGGTGAAGTCCGAAAAGGGCATCATCGCCTGGCTGGTGGAGGACCACACAGTGGAAATCGTCAACATCGGCTTTGCCTTCAAGGGCGGCACCAAGCAGGACCCGGTCGGGAAGGAGGGGATGGCCAAACTGATGGCCGGCCTGTTCATCGAAGGCGCTGGCCATTACGACAGCGGTGCCTTCCAGGTGAAGCTCGACCATGCCGGCGCCGAAATGAGTTTGGACGCGCAAAGCGACGACATCTACGGATCGATGTGCATGCTTTCCAAAAAGCAGGACGCGGCGTTCGGCCTGCTTCGGCTCGCGCTGAACGCGCCGCGCTTCGACCAGGGGCCGATCGATCGCGTCCGCGCCGAGATTGTCTCCCGCATCGTCGGCAGCGAGCGAGACCCTAACGCCATCGCTCAGCGCAAATGGCTGCGCGCGATCTATGGCGCGCATCCTTGTTCAAGGCCGGGAGAAGGCACAAAAGAGAGCCTCCCCGGCATCACGCCGTCCGACCTCCGCGCCTTCCACCAGGCCATTTTCGCTCGCGACGGGCTCCATATTGCCGTGGTGGGTGACATTGACGCGAACACGTTGAGGGAAAGGCTTGACCAGCTGTTTGGTGATTTGCCTGAGCAACAAACCCTCGTCCCCGTCTACGATGTCGCGCCGAAACTCGGTCAACTGGTGGAGGAGAACTACGACCTGCCGCAGACTTCGCTGACGTTGGCCTGGCCTGGCGTGAAGCCTAGCGCGCCGGATTTCTACGCGGCCGTGCTGCTGAACGACATCCTTGGCGGCTCATACTTGACTTCCCGCCTTTACGAGGAGGTACGTCAAAAACGCGGCCTTGCCTATCACGTCAGCTCTGAACTAACCCTTGACTCGCTTCTGGTTACGACAGAGACACGCTCGGACTGCGCTGCCCAAACACTGAGCATCGTGCGAGATGTGGTAAAGCAGATGGCGCAGCGGAAATGGGCAAGCCGCTTGCCGAAGCCATTTCAGAGGTATCGCATGCGGCGGCGTATCTGCAATGGTATGCCGAGGAGGCCAATCGCGTCTATGGGGAGACGATCTCGGCACCCTCGACAGACCGCCGAATGCTAGTGATCAAGCAGCCCATCGGCGTTGTTGGCACGATCACGCCATGGAATTTCCCGGCCTCCATGGTGGCGCGCAAAATCTCGCCGGCCTTGGCTGCGGGCTGCACAATCGTGCTCAAGCCCGCTGAACAGACGCCGCTTGTGGCTGGCGCAATGTTCGCCCTCGCCCATCAGGCCGGCCTTCCCGATGGCGTGGTCAACCTGATCTATGCGTCCGAAGGTGATCGCGTGGGCCGTGAACTCTGCACCAATTCCAAGATTCGAAAGATCAGCTTCACCGGTTCGACCGAGGTCGGACGGCTGCTGATGCGTCAGTGCTCTGACCAGATCAAGAAGGTCAGCCTTGAACTCGGCGGCAATGCACCTTTCATCATCTTCGATGATGCCGACATTGACGGTGCTGTTGACGGTGCGGTCCAGGCGAAGTTCCGCAATGCCGGCCAGACCTGCGTTTCCGCGAACCGCATTTACGTCCAATCGAGCGTTCACGATGAGTTCGTCAAGAAATTCGTGGAAAGAATCCGGCACTTGTCGGTTGGCGACGGATTCGATGCCGGAGTGGACATCGGACCGCTCATCGACAAGCATGCTCTGGCCAAGATCGAGTCTCACATCGCAGATGCCATTGCGAAAGGCGGCACAATACGATGCGGGGGCCAGCGTATCGGCAAGAATGGCACGTTTTTCGAACCCACGGTCCTCACCGAGATTTCCAGCGTCATGGCAGTCGCGCAAGAGGAGACATTCGGGCCGCTCGCGCCGATCATTCGCTTCAACGATGCGGATCAGGTCGTGCGCGAGGCCAATGACACGATCTACGGCCTCGCCGCATACTTCTATGCCTCAAACCTGAAGCGGGTCTGGCGTGTGGCAGAGGCTCTGGAATATGGCATGGTTGGCATCAACACGGGACGCATGTCCTCGGAGGCGGCACCGTTTGGCGGGATCAAACAATCCGGCATCGGGCGGGAGGGTTCCCGTCATGGCCTCGAGGACTATCTGGAAATGAAATATCTTTGCATGGGCGGGATTTGAAACCTGCTGCACTGTCTCTCCGCCCCACCGGGGGCGGCCTGCGGTCAATGCCGCCACCTAATTGGAAGTTCCAAACGCCGTTGACCTGAAACACGGATGCCCGGCAGGAGACTGAGCTCGCTGCCGGGCCGGACATGCCTTGGGAGGGCATAAGTCAGCGCTCCTAGGGCCGATGGGCCACTCAGTTCGTGCGCCTTTTGCCGATTGCGTTGCATGTGCCGTGCCAAGCCAAAAAGCATTGATAAACCGCCGATGGATCAGCTTTTGCCCTGTTGCGCATTCTACATTGTGGGATATGCGACAATGCCCAAGCGGTTGAATCGTCGTGTTGCAGAACCCCAGACGGGTCATGACTGCTATTCTTAGGACAGTGCGCAGCAAGCCGCTACTCGCTGCACTCCAGGCACACCATTTCCATAATCAAGCGGTGGGTGCTATGTTGACCGAGCTGTCGACCAGGGAACGGTGTGAGGCCTCAGATCCCTCCATATTGTTGCACCCGCCGGTCCAACAGGACTGCAGGTCCGGCCTCAAAGGATCTTGGCTGCTATGGCGACATTGCGGTGCACGCCGCTTTCCGACCAATGATGTGCGTCCAGGTCGAGGCCGGCCCTAATGAACCACCGCCTTGGCACCCTCGCCCATCTCATTTCGGCATCGACAAGCTAGACCAGAGCGCACTTGCAAGGCGCCATGCAGTCCTGTCGGCGGGCGAACTGTTGGTGACGGGTACAGCTGCGAGCGAACGTTCATCCACCGACGCACAGCGCGGACTGTCGCTTTTCAAATTAGGAAATCTCTGTAGCCACCATTCATGAGCGCGCGGCCACGCGAGACGGCCCGACGGATGCGGTCGCGCAGATGATCGCGAGGATCCGCCCAGTCGGCATGGACGCGCCGTTGACCGATGAGAACTTCGGCGAGCTCGCGATGAGGTGCTCCGGCGAGCGAACCGTCGAGCGCACGAAGAACGAAGGACAAACGAACGCCGCGCTTTTCCGGCGCAAACAAGCGGGGGGGCAACTGTTGCCCTAGACTGAGAGCATTGAGGCACTCCAGTCCCCTCAGTCGATGCTTTAAAAGCACCGCGGGCCAGATGGCTTGCGTATGCAGGCAAACAGGGTGGAGGATATTCGCGCCCGAGACGGCGAGCTGCAGCGCGTGGTCCGCATTGCGAAGAAGAACATGCTGGCTCTTGTCGGGCGCCAGCAGGACGATTGCACGACAGGGCAATGCCGAGAGTTCGAACGGCGGTGTCGGCGACGAGGCAGGCAACCGTTCCGCAATGACCGGCAGCACATGGACGCACCAGAGCGGACACCAGAATACGACCGAAGCGCGGCCACAAGACTCCGCGAAACAGAACACCCCAGCGTGACAGGTCGCCGGCCGACGCGACCATATCGAGAAAGGATTGGAGAGACCAAGTCTTGCAATGCTGGCGCGCAGCGGTCAGATCGCGCTGGAACGCTGGATTGCGGCGTAAGAACTCCCAAGCCCACTCCCGCAGCGTCAGGCCAGCGGTGTAGTCGTATGATCTTTCATCCCGCCAATCGGCCTGATCCGCGCCAGTCAGGAGATTCATGACTGACATCCCCTGCCCGCGCCTGCGTGCGTCGAAACATTATGCCACTTCGCAAAGCATCGGCGAAGGCAGCAGACGTCGAAGACCCCGTTTCGTTGAAGCGTCAGCCATCGCCACTGTCGGCGACAGAAGATGTGCCCAAATTGCCACCAGACCGTCGAACGGGCACAGCGACGGCCAGCGCGACCTGGAATTGATTCCGTAACGGTCATCGGCTCCTGCGTCGCGATCCAGACGTCCCTTGAAGGCGCAGTAGCGCGGCAGTGGGTCGCACGCTGCTTGTCGGCAAGTTGTCGTAGCGGCGGCGCCATAGGCACGGTCATCGGAAGGGTCTCCTGCGGCAAGTTTTCGCCATTGGAGGCCAATCTCCCCGCTAGGGCAGCCTGTGCAGTTGCACAGGTGAAGCGGATCAATCAGGGGGAGCCATGGCGGAAACTGGATGATGACGGCTTGAGGAGAGCGGCGTATCGAGGCGGGTGATGAAGCCTGCCAGTACCTCTCAAGGAGAGTGATACGCCATGAACGAGACTATCAACACATTGTTCGCCTTCGTCAGCCCGACGAAATCGGTGATACCCTGACGGATGTACTTGGCAGCGGCGCGCGCAAATTGCTTGCGCAGGCGATCGAGATGGAAGCCGAGGCGTATGCTAAGGCGGTCGACTGCCTGACGAAAGATCAGAATGCGTCGCTGGCGTTCTACGATTTCCCCGCCGAACACTGGGATCATCTGCGAACGTCCAATCCCATCGAAAGCGTCTTTGCGACCGTTCGCCACCGCACGGTGCGTACCAAGGGCTCGCTATCCTGGAAAATCGCCCAGCTGATGGTCTTCAAGCTGGTCATGGCCGCGGCCAGGAAGTGGCGACGATTGAAAGGACAAAATCAGTTGCCGAAACTCATCGCAGGTGCCAGGTTCTTGGACGGAATCGAGGTCATCGAAAACGAAGCCGCAGAGCGCCGCTTGATCAGCCTCGTCACCCAAATTCCAGCATAGCTCCTCGGAACTGCCAGCCTTCCTTGCCGAATCAGGCGCAGATTAGCGCTGACGATACCGAGGACGGCGACGGCGATCACCTCCAGGCCGCCAAGTAGCGACCCTCAAAACACCGCCCTGGACCCGGCTGCCCCATCGGGCCTTTTCTGTTTCTGGACAAGGAGCAAACATATGTCCGCAAGCGACATTTACGAGAATGCACCACTCGGGAGCCTGATCAACTATGGTGATCGCCCCCAAACCGCTCGCCCGACAGGACCGTCTCATGAACGCCCTTCCCGCACGAGCCGCCGGCATTACGGCTGGCTTCCTCGATCAGACCGCGTCCGACCGGACCAGCCGCGCCACCCCGATTCTGCATGCCGCCGACCAGATCACGCCCTTCCTCGAACGGGGTCGGCCGATCGGCGCAAATGCAAGGGAGCGGGCTTTGCAAAGACCGGCAAGGCAGAATGGGATTTCTGGGAACTGGTCGAGGCCAGCCTGAACCGGTATCTTGTGCCTGCCCTCGGGAGTCGCTCTGTCTACCATGTGACCGACACCGACATTGCTAACATCACCGAGAAGATCGTCGCCGGGGGTCACCCGCAAGCGGCTAACACAGCCTTCTGTTATATGCTGCATTTTTCAACTGGTGTCGCAAACCGCCGCAACGGCTCGTCGCGGTTTCCCCGCGAGGGATTGGAAAATCCGGTATCCGGCCCCGATCGTCAAGCGCAAGCGAGTGGTGAACGATGCCGAACTGGCGGCTATATGGACGGGCTGTGAGCCCGAACCGGGCGATAGCGGCTATTCGTTCGGCTCCATCGTCAAGCTGCTCATGCTGACCGGACAGAGGCGTACGGAAGTTGCCGCGATGCGTTGGTCTGAACTCAACCTTGAAGCCGGAACATGGGAACTATCGGGTGACCGCCCGAAGAACGAAGAGCCTACGCTTATTCCGCTGTCCACACTGGCGGTGTCGGTCCCCCAGTCGGTACCGAAGACCAATGACACGTTTGTTTTCCCTGCGAGGGGCAACGAAAGAAGCCACTTTCAGGCTACGCGAAGGGCAAGAAGGCTCTAGACGGCAAGGTCAATATTGACGGGGTGGCTTTGGAGAACTGGACCCTTCACGAATCTGCGCAGGACGCTCGCGACAAATCTCGGCAGGCGGCAGGTATTGCCATACGTCATCGAGCACATACTGAATCACAAGGCGGCGTCCCTGACAGACATAGGCGAAATCTACGATCTCTATAGCAACGTCAAGGAGAAGCGCGAGGTGTTGCAGATGTGGTCAAATCACATCGAATGGCTGATCAAGCAGGCTGCGGATGACGCTCTGGCGGCGTAGCTGCTGGCATGGGCGGAAGATGCGGCGCAACAATCGTCAGAGCCTCATCGAATTGGAGATCATGCTTGACCAGCAAATGCGCGGCCAATGCTTCGATGGCTGACCAGTGATCGAGTACTAGCCGGGCCGTGCGATCTTCGATCCGCCTCCAACGGGGGCGGCGCGGCATCAGGAACCGCAACTCACCATAGATTCGCTTGGCATCCGCGTAGTCGCTGCTCCCCTCATTCCCATCGGACGCATTCATCGCCATATCGCGCGGGTCCAGATAGCCTTCGAATGCGGATTCTGCAAAAGGACCTGCCAGATACGCAACTATCTCTTGGATCGCTTCATCGCGTTGGAAATGTCGATCCATATCGTCCTCGAAAATCGGCTTTCGCTTCGAGGTGAATCCTTGCGCTGAATAAAAACCCGCGCCTTCGACAACACCACCGCACTCTCCGTCACCGGCGTCGGGGTAAATACTAACACTTGAGAAAGCAGGGAGTTCACGGTCGTCGTCGAACACCTGACGGTGCAAAACGATGGCGGCCACCGCGTGCCCGGCTTCGTGATGCGCCACAAGCGGCAGATATTGGGTGGCTACCATGCGGTGCGGCTCTCAGATCTAGTTTCCATCCAAGCCCTGATATCGGATTCAAGCCATGCGACTCGGCCGGGGGAGATGCGACGCCGCTTAGGGAACAGGCCTGCCTTCAGAGTCGCGCGGTCGCGCTCGAACTGCGTTCCACTGAAGTGCTTCAGGGTCTTTGCCGACTGGCCGGCGGCCCAGGCAAGTGCCCGCTCGCCTTCCACATCTTCAAGCCAAAGATAGAGATCGTCGTCGGGAGCATCCAGCGTTGGACGGACATCAAATGCGTTCATGTCCGGACAGCCTTCAGAAAGAAGGGATAGAGGCTTCCGTTTGATCGGGAACGCTTAGTGTTGGTAGCGGCGCCCACATGTTCGAAAAGCGTGATCATTGATGAGTTCTTCCAGTCGGTGCGGCATCGCAGTGCTTTTGCGCATAGGACCGCAATTGTCGTGCCAACTGGGAAAATCGTTTCGGAACAATGCGATCGCTCTGGCAGCGTTGTGTCAGATGTCCGACATCGTCGAGAATCCGACAACGAGTGCTCCTCCTAATCACCGGATCAACCTCCGGCGCCAGTCGGTGACACCGCATTCCTCTGTCTTTCCAGGAGACGGCGTGGACATCAATGCCGTTCCTCACCGAACCCGCCTCCTAGCCCTTCGCCCATACGTCACGGCCGCCCCCCGGTTTGGCTCCAACCTGAAGGATTACGGCGTCCTCTTCGAAGAGAAGATCGGGTTGTTCGTGGCGCGCGCAGCGGAGCCCAAGGAGCTTTTCTGGGTTGCGGATACTGGCATGTCGATATTACGACCGTGTGTCCTTCGACAAGCTTGGTGGCTTCTTCAACCAGAATCTCGCCGTGGAGATCGAATCGTTATCTGCGCCGCAAAGTGCGGCCGGTGAGCGGCGTGGCCCTGCGTTCCAGTTGGCCACGGTCCTCGCTGGGACGAGCAAGTAAATGGCTTGCGCAGCAACGGTGCGATCACACCTGGGGCACGGCGTCATCAGGAAAGCGCCATCCTTGTGCGCCCACGACACCCTGGTCGCCATCGGCCGCATCGCGGGGGGGCACTGTGGGCGATAACCATTCATTGATCTGGGCGATTGAGGGTTCTGCCGGGGCGCTATTGCTGCTCGGTAGGGCTGCGGGCTGGCGAGTCTACCAAGGCGAGCAACGACAGGCGAGACGGCAGACATTACGTGACGGAACTTGATATTGCAGTGCAGCAAGCGTAGAGCACCGCGCGCTTATCGGAGTGTCGTCCATGGCCCTTACCAATGCTGGTAACGAGGCAGAACCTGTCGAACAATCGAGCCATTCTGAGGTCGAGCAGCACAGCACCAAGGCGCTGATGTTGGGCGCACTAGGTGTCGTTTATGGCGATATAGGCACCAGCCCGATCTATGCATTTCGCGAGGCGTTGCACGCATCGGCCGGTGGCAACGTCGCCAACCGTGGCGACATCCTCGGCGTACTCTCGCTGATCATCTGGTCGCTGACGATCACCGTCACCATCAAATACATCATGTTCGTGCTCCGTGCCGACAATCGCGGCGAGGGCGGGGTGCTGTCGCTGATGGCGTTGGCGCGCAACAGTTTCCCGACCCGCTCGGCGGTGATCCTCGGCATCGGCATCGTCGGCGCGGCGCTTTTTTTTGGCGACGCCGTCATTACGCCGGCAATCTCGGTACTGTCGGCGGTCGAAGGTATGAATGTCGTCACGCCGACGTTCCAGCCCTATGTGGTGCCGCTGACACTGGCCATCCTGGCGATCGTGTTTGCGGTACAGCGGTTTGGCACCGGCGGCGTAGGATTGGTGTTCGGACCCGTTACCGCGCTGTGGTTCCTGGCCATCGGCCTTTTCGGGCTCAACCACATCATGGACGATCCGGAAATCCTGCTGGCAATCAGCCCGCATTACATCGTGTCGTTCCTGGTCAACTCGCCTGACGTCGCCTTCGTTACGGTTGGTGCAGTCTTCCTCGCCGTCACCGGAGCCGAGGCGCTCTACGCCGACCTCGGCCATTTCGGCCGCAAGCCGATCGTGCTCGCCTGGCTGGCGATCGTGTTCCCTTGTCTGTTGCTCAATTATGTCGGGCAAGGCGCCTTCGTGCTGGGCAAATGGCGGCGTTGTCGGTCATCCGTTCTTCGAGATGAACCAGGGCTGGACGCTTATTCCGATGGTCGTGCTTGCCACGGCGGCGACCGTGATCGCCTGCCAGGCGGTGATCTCCGGCGCCTTTTCGCTGACCAGGCAAGCGGTACAGCTCAACATGCTGCCGCGTTTCGTCATCCAGCACACGTCGGAAAAACAGTCGGGCCAGATCTATCTGCCGCGCATCAACCTGATGCTGGCGCTGGTGGTGATGCTGCTGGTGGTCGGCTTCGGCGAATCCAGCCGGCTGGCCTCGGCCTACGGTATTTCGGTGACCGGCAATATGCTGGTGACGAACATACTGCTTTTTGTTGTGATGACGCGCATCTGGAAATGGCCGCTCGGCGTCGCGATAGCCTTAATGGCGGTGTTCGTCTTGATCGATACCGGCTTCTTTGCAGCTAATATCGTCAAGGTATTCGAAGGCGGCTGGGCCTCGCTTGCCATTGCCGCAGTGATCGTGATGACCATGTGGACTTGGATAAGAGGCAGCAGGTATCTATTCGACAAGGCGCGCAGGAACGAGATTCCGCTCGATTTCCTTGCGGGCAATCTGTTGAAGAAGAAACCGCAGCTGGTGTCCGGTACGGCCGTGTTCCTGACCAGTGATCCCGCCAGTGCGCCAACCGCACTGATGCACAGCCTGAAGCACTACAAGGCGCTGCACGAACAGAACGTCATCCTCTCTGTGGTGACGGCGCAGCAGCCCGTGGTGCCCGACAGCGACCGGATCAAGATGGAAACGATCAATGAGCTATTCATGCGCGTGACACTGACCTTCGGCTACATGGAACAGCCTAACATCCCGCGTGCGCTGGCGATCTGCCGCAAGCAGGGTTGGAAGTTCGACATCATGACGACGTCCTTCTTCCTGTCGCGTCGCTCGCTCAAGGCGTCACCCAACTCCGGCATGCCGGTGTGGCAGGACAAGCTGTTCATCGGCTTGGCGCGCACGGCCGCCGACGCGACCGAGTATTTCCAGATCCCGACCGGACGTGTGGTCGAGATCGGAACGCAAGTGGCCGTTTAGGCATGCCCGGTTAAGCAGAATCAATTGGCATTTCGGGAGCCGGTGAATGCCTGACCGGGCGGAGGCCACGATGCTTGCGCCAAACTGGGGTCCGGTTCCAGGCCCGAAGCTTCCGGCCCCGAAAGCCGTCCTTTACGCCTGCGATAATTTCCGTTCCGCATTGTCTTGCCGACCCATCAGTCGAGATGCGCTGAAACGACCTCGCCGGGCAGCACTTATCATTTGAACGTAATCGATGTGCCGCAAGTCCGACCTTCATTCTCCAGTTCACAGGCTAGCGTTGCCAAAATCGGCGTGCCGCCTAACCGGCGCCGCACCGTGACCTGTCAGGATGCTATGCAGGCGCGAGGCAGAAGCTGGCTCGAGGCCGCCGGCCTGGTGCTGGTCCGGCAGCGGCCGGGCTCGGCCAAAGGCTTCATGTTCCTCTGGAGGATGAGACGGGTGCGGCAAACGTCGTCGTCTGGGCCAAGATCTCTCGAGAAATTCCGGCGCGTGCTTCTTGCTTCGGCCATGCTCGGCGTCCGTGGACGCATCCGACGGAAGAGGAGGTGGTGCACCTCGTCGCCCACGAGCTGACCGATCTGTCGGCTGGGCTGGCCAGCGTGGGAAACCGCAAGACGCCTTTTCCGTTGCCGCACAGCCGAGGGACGAGGCTCATCACGGCGGATCGGGCATTGATCCGCGCGGCATGCCGAAGGGGCGCGACATCGTCGATGCAGTATGACCATATCGACCATATCAAGGTCAAGACGCGTAACTTCCGGCAGCGCCTCCGGAGGCCACTTCAGCAGCATGTTGTGCACACTTTTGTCGGACCCTGTTAACTGCCGATTGGCAGCAGGTCACCCCGTGCCGGATCCCAAATGTCGTCGCTCTCAAGCGCAACGACTGCCCGCACCTTTTTAACTCATCGAGCACCTCCACCGCTGGACGCCGCCCCGTTTCCTGAGCCGGGGCGTAACCGGTGTATTTGTGACTGTCCAGCTCAAACCACTTCAACGATTCCAACGTAGCCATGGCGTCGCCCTTGCGGCCGCGCGTGATGCGAATGATCGTGATCCCATCCTCCCCGCTCGCGTCGATGGAGACACGCTGCCAACGCTTCATCTGCTCTACCCCATCTTGTTCCAAGGCGGTCGTATCATCTCGATGAGCCCTGCCTCGGGGCCGGCGGCCGTTGGCCGGGAGGCCGTTCCACCCGAGCGTCGACGGAACGGCGATGTAACATCGAAGTGGTCCCGGCGCCCACCTGCTCGGCGGTGATCTCGTTCAGCCAGCCTACCACGCATAACACACTAAGGCTCGCAAGGGGTTGTGAACACTCTCGAACCACTTGCTCACCTCCAAGCGGTGTCTATCAACTCACAACCAATGACCGCAGCCTGACGATGTTCTGAGACACAATCGAAGCAGCTCACTGACTGGCGTATTCTGGGTGTGCAGGTCCAGACAGATGTGAGACGGATGGCTTGAGAAAAGTTCGGGGGTCTCCGAAGCTGAAGTTGCGAAGATCAAACTTCAGGAGAACCCCCGATGCAGGTTTTTGGCCTGCCGCGTCATGTTATCAGAGCCGGTGCTCTGGCGTCACGGATCGCGGCGAAATCCCTATCGAATGAAGCCGCGATCCGTATGGACGCCGTCAGGCGCTGCCAAAGCGCACGCGCCGCCGGCCTGTCGGCCGGTGACGCGGCCAAAGCCGTTGGTGCCTCGCGCGCCTCCCTCTACCGCTGGGCCAAACAGCCCGAACCCAGATCGCCGCCGCGCCGGGTTCGCCGGCCGCAATGGAGCCCGGCGCTGGTGCAAGCCGTCGAGGAGTTGCGCGGCGACAAACCGATGTGGGGCAAGCGAAAGCTGGCCTGGCTGATCCGCCGCGGAGGCCGTTGCGGTCTCAATCTCCACCATCGGCCGCATCTTCACCAGCCTGATGCGGCGCGGTCTAGTCATGCCGGTCCCGACCTTGCGCCGCAAGCCCGGTGGCCGACGCTTCCGCCTTGTCGGCAAGCGCTACGCCAGACGCCTGCCCAAGGGCCTCAAGTCGAAATGGCCCGGCCAGATCGTCCGATCGACACCGTCTTCGTCAATCTCGCCCCGGCAAGGCCGTCAAGCACTTCACCGCCTACGATCCGGTCGCCAAATGGACCGTCGCCGGCATCGCCGGCCGGGCTCAAGGCGTCCCTGCCGGCTTCGTTCGCCATGCTGACTGACCCGGGGGTTCGCCACGCCTACAATGAAGCGTTCGTTGCCGCGGAGGTGCGCAAATTCCAGCCATTTTTCGACTCCTTTTTCGATCAGCAACGCGATGCATGTATCCGCCTGGAGGACAACAATCTGCTCGTCGCCTCGGCCGGGTCGGGCAAATCCGCGACCAGGGTCTGCAAGGTGGCCAATGTCCTGGAGAGGCAGCTCTACCGGCCCGATGAGATCCTGCTTCTGGCCTTCAATAAGAGCGCAGCAGATGAACTCAAGACCGGGATCGCAGGACAGCTACATCGAGGAAAGCGCGCTGGAGTCCCGCGTCACGACGTTTCACCGCTTGGACGGGGCATCATTAAGGAGGTTGAAGGACGCCCGCCCCAGCTTGCAGAAGTTCCACACATTTGAGAAGCGGCGATGTACCCAGCGCTGTCGAACCACATCGGGGCGCCGACTCAGCGTGAATTTCATCACGCTCGGCGACCTTTAAGGGCCAAACCGGCGCTTGGACGCCCACCAGACTCACGTCATGGCTCGGTGCGCAAGATGCGAGCGATCCGTTGCCCTACCCGCACTCTTATACGATTGCCAATTGCGAACTTGCCGCCAACAAAGTGAAGTAAGGTTGAAATAAAAATGTAAACAGTTTTCACATATATTCCCCTTGCTTCTACCGTAAGCCCGGTGTTTTATTGCCTTGATAAGGTCCTCTTTTGGCGCGCAAACCAATAAAATAGCGCGACTGTACTTATGAAAGGAACCCAAGTGTGTGCCGCAGAGGCTGTAAGCGCCGCTCATTTCCGCAACGTTGAACGCGTAGGATTCATTGGTACGGGCAGCATGGGGCGACCAATGATCGCAAAGCTCCTGCATGCGGGCTATCAGGTGGACGTCTACGACATCGATCCCGCGGCTGCGAAAGAC
>NZ_RZPW01000560.1:0-4284 GCF_003998455.1 Mesorhizobium sp. M7A.F.Ca.CA.001.08.2.1
GTCTTGAACTGGTCAGACGGCGTCGTTTTCCCAGCGATCGAGGAACGCTTCGATCGGCATTGCCTGCATGTCGGGAACCGCTCTGGCGAGCTTTTCGACCGGCCAGTCCCACCAGGCGAGAGCTTCGATCCGCGCCGCGACATCCGGAGCGAAGCGTGGCCGGAGAGCCTTCGCCGGCACGCCGGCGACGATCGCGTAAGGCGGCACATCACGCGTCACCACTGCGTTGGCGCCAACCACCGCGCCATTGCCAATGGTGACCCCGGGCATGATCACCGCGCCGTGGCCGATCCAGACATCATGGCCGATGGTCACGGCTTTCGCCTGCCGCCGCTCGCGGAAGGCGGCATCGACGCCCAGCCAGCGAAAATACTCGTTCGGCCGGTAGCTGAGCTTGTGCTGGGTCAGCCGCTCTATGGGATGCTCCAGCGCATTGATGCGGCTGTTGGCGGCGATCGAGCAGAATTTCCCGATCGTCGTGTAGATGGCTTCGCAATGGCGTTCGAAATAGGAGAAGTCGCCGACGGTGACCTCGCGCAACACCACCCGCTCGCCGATCGAGGCATAGCGGCCGAGCTTGCACGCCTTTAATTCCGCGGTCGGATGGATGCGTGGCTCAGGGTCTTTCGGGACGAGATTTTCGGAACGGTCCATGCCGGCGGCTTTACCCCCAGGCGATTGGTCCCGCAAGCGGGGCCAATCGTCCGTCAGATCGTTTCCCAGCTAGGATTCGCCCGAGCGAACGGTCCCGCAAGGGGACCATCCGTCCGCCCGGCCAGTTCCGGGAAGGAGCTGAGCCGCCTATTGCGGCTTGCCTTTGCTCCACACCACGTTCTGGCCGTAGAGCGGCACGGTGGTGACCGACATTTTGGCCGAGCCGTTCTGCACCTGGCGCGAATGCGAGAGATAGATCAGCGTCTCGTTGGCCTTGTCGTAGATGCGGTTCACCACCTGCTTCTTCCAGATCAGGCTGATGCCTTGCTTGAACACTTCCTCGCCGCCCTCGCTCATGTCGATGTCGCCGATGGTGATCGGGCCGGTCTGGCGGCAGGAGATCGAGGAATCGGACGGATCCTCGAACCAGTTGCCCTTGTGCAGGCGATCGATGATGCCGCGATCGAAATAGGAGACATGGCAGGTCACGCCCTCCACCTTGGGGTCCTTGATCGCCTCGACGATGATGTCGTTGCCGAGCCAGTCGACGCCGACCTTGCCGACTTCATCGGCCACGGCGGCCCCGGCACCTAGGACAACGCACGCGGCCAAGGCACCGCCGATCAGTCTTCGCCCAATCAGTCCGTGCCCAATCAGTCGTTGCAAGGGACCCTCCTGCGGTTCGAGTTGCCGGTCACAGGTGGGGCGAGCAGCCCGGCTTTGCAAGCAGATAGGTCGACACCGCAGCGGTTGCGGCAACGCGGCACTTTGCCTGTGCGGGGCCGAACCGCTAAGACTGTGACACAGGCGCGGCATTGAGCCGGCGCGACGATTTCTGCAGACGGACTTTTCTGATGATGCGTTCTATCCTGGTCGGTATTCTCGTCCTGATGGCGGCCGGCATCGGCTGGCTGACCTTCGACTGGTATCGCGGCCACTATGGCGGCGAGCCATTCGGGGCCGCCTTTACTCTGGTCGACCAGAAAGGCGCGCCGATCACCGAAGCCGCCTTCCGGGGCCAGCCCAGCGTCGTCTTCTTCGGCTTCACCCATTGCCCCGAGGTCTGCCCGACCACACTGTTCGAACTGGCCGGCTGGCTGAAGACGCTCGGCGACGACGGCAAGAACCTGCACGCCTATTTCGTATCGGTCGATCCGGAGCGCGACACGCCTGAGGTGATGAACGCCTATGTCAGCAATTTCTCCGACCGCATCGTCGGCATCACGGGCGCTCCGGACAAGGTCCATGCCATGGCCAAGTCGTTCGGCATCTATTGGAAGAAGGTCGACACCGGCGACGGCGACTACACGATGGATCATACCGCCTCGGTGCTGCTGCTCAACGCCAAGGGCGATTTTGCCGGCACAATCGCCTACGGCGAAAGCGCCGATACGGCCATCGCCAAGCTGAAGCGGCTGGCGGCGAAAGGCTGATTACCATTTCATGACCCAGACGCGCCTTTACTTCACCACCGGAAAGATCGAGTCCGTCAGCATTTTCGCGGCGCTTGAGGCGGCCTTCGAGGAAGAGGGGCTGCCGATCGCCGTGCTGGAGGTCGACGAGGACAAGGACATCCACGAAGTATCGCTCTATGCCGATGGCGACATCGATGCGGTCGAGACCCGCTTGAAGGACATCCTTGCCGGCCTTTCCCTGTCGAAGCCGATCGAGCGCGAGCCCCTGCCCGACATCGACTGGGTGGCGCATTCGCTGGAAGAGCTGAAGCCGGTGCGTGCCGGACGTTTCTTCGTCCACGGCGCACATGACCGCAGGAAACGCCACAGCGGCGAACTCGCCATCGAAATCGAAGCCGGCCTCGCCTTCGGCACCGGCCATCACGGCACCACCGCCGGCTGCCTGGAAATGCTGGAAAGAGTGGTCCGGCGCGAACACCCGCGCAATGCGCTCGACCTCGGCACCGGCAGCGCGGTACTGGCGATCGCCGTCGCCAAGCTGGCGCACATTCCGGTGCTGGCCACCGACATCGATCCGGTGGCGGTGCGGGTGGCTGCCGCCAATGCGCGGCTCAACCACGTCAAGGCACTGGTGGAAACAGCAACCGCGCCCGGCTTTCACCATCCGATCTTCGGCAAGCGCGCACCCTTCGATCTGATCGTCGCCAACATATTGGCGCGGCCGCTGATGCGGCTGGCGCCGCAAATGGCCCATCATATCGCACTTGGCGGCTCGATCGTGCTGTCGGGCATCCTCGAGCGCCAGCGCGACGCGGTCATCTCGGCCTATGTCGGCCAGAATTTCCGCCATGTCAGAACCTTGCACCGCGAGGGCTGGGTGACGATCCACCTGAAGCATTAGACCGGCACCGACCGAGCCTGGACCAAATTCCCCCAGTTGTCAGTCCGGCGATGCTGTAGCAGGTTGCGCGCAGCCGGAAATCGATTCCGATTTCCGCGACCGTACGCTACGGTTGCGCGGACATGCAGGAGGCCCACCATGTTCCAGACCTTCGATTCCGCGGGCGACCCGGCCGTCGGCAAACCGCGCGTGGCGCTGCTGCGCCAATGGCTTGAAGCCAACGGGCTGGACGGCTTCATCGTCCCGCGTGCCGACGAGCATCAGGGCGAATATGTCGCCGATCGTTCGGCGCGGCTGAAATGGCTGACCGGCTTCAGCGGCTCGGCCGGCGTCGCCATCATCCTGCGCGACCGCGCCTTCGTCTTTGTCGACGGGCGCTATACGCTGCAGGTGCGCAGCGAGGTCGATCTCGACGTCTTTTCAATCGAAAGCCTGGTCGACAATCCGCCGGCTGTCTGGCTGAAAGACAATCTTGGCAAGGGCGCACGGCTCGGCTTCGATCCATGGCTGCACACGATCAGCGAGGTCAAGGCGCTGCAGGCCTCAGTCGACAAGAACGGCGCCGTACTGGTGCCGCTCGACAAGAACCCGATCGACATCATCTGGAAGGATCAGCCCGACGCGCCGGTGGCCCCGGTCGAGCTCCACCCGATCGGCTTTGCCGGCGAGCTCGCCAAGGACAAGCTGGCGCGGCTGGCGGCGGCGATCGCCAAGGACGGCGCCACCCATGCGGTGCTGACCGACCCCTCCTCCATCGCCTGGGCCTTCAACATCCGTGGCGGCGACGTGCCGCACACGCCGCTGGCGCTCGGCTTCGCCATCCTCGCCGCCGATGGGTCGCACCAGCTTTTCATGGATAAGCGCAAATTCTCGCGCCAGGTCGCCGCCTACCTCACCCAGCTGGCCGAGCCGCACGAGCCCGGCGAATTCGAGGCGGCAATCGTGGGCCTCGCCAAGTGCGGCGCGAAGATCGCGCTCGACCCGGTGCTGGCGGCCGACAGGCTTTGCATGCTGGTCGAGAAGAATGGTGGCACGGTGATTGCAGCAGCCGACCCCGCCCGCATCCCGCGCGCCACCAAGAACCAGGCCGAGATCAACGGCTCGCGCGCCGCGCATCGCCGTGATGGCGCTGCGGTGGCGAAGCTCTTGTGCTGGCTGGAGCGGCAAAAACCCGGCTCGCTCGACGAGATATCGGTCGTCACCAGGCTGGAGGAGTCGCGTCGGCGGACTGGCGAGGAAACGCAGATGCCGCTGCGCGACGTCTCCTTCGACACCATTTCGGGCGCCGGCCCGAACGGCGCCATCATGCATTAC
>NZ_RZPW01000561.1:0-4283 GCF_003998455.1 Mesorhizobium sp. M7A.F.Ca.CA.001.08.2.1
GTCCTGGGCCGGGTGGCTCGGCGGCATCATCGCGGCAATAGCGCTTGCCTTCGGCATGGCGTTGCTCATCGCGCCGGTGACGGCTGTTGTCGCCGGCCTGTTCCTCGACGATATCGCCGAAGTGGTCGAGCGCACCGACTACCCCGGCGATCCGACCGGCCGCGCCATGCCGGCGCTGCGCTCGCTGGTGCTGTCGGCGCGATTCCTCGGTGTCGTCATTCTTGGCAACATCGTCGCGCTGCTGCTTCTCTTGGTGCCGGGCGTCAACATAGCAGCCTTCTTCATCGTCAACGGCTATCTGCTCGGGCGCGAGTTCTTCGAATTCGCAGCCATGCGCTTTCGCGGGGAAGACGAGGCCAGGGCCTTGCGCAGGCACTATGCCGGCACGGTGTTTCTCGCCGGGCTGCTCATCGCGGCTTTCCTCGCCGTGCCGTTGCTTAACCTGCTGACGCCGCTGTTCGCCGCCGCCATGATGGTGCATCTGCACAAGGCGATCTCGGTGCGGGAAGTGGCTCGCTCCTCGCGCCGCTGAGCATTTTCTTCAGCGCAATAGGAATCCGCGTCCGAGCTCGTCGTCCGCTTCGACGATGAATTCGGCCCGCCCGGAATAATAGGCGCGGCCGCCGACGCGGGCGATGATCGCCTCATGCCGTCCAGCCTTCGCCGTCCGCGCCACGGCTCCGGAAAAACGCGAGCCGGCGATGCTCTCGAATGTGCGCGTCTGTCCGATCGCGATCTCGCCCTTGGCATGCATGGCCGCCAGCCTTGCGGTGACGCCGGAACCGGTTGGCGAGCGGTCGACCTCGGCTTCGGCGAAGACGCAGATGTTTTTGGTCACCTCGCCGGAAAATGTGTCGCGGCCATCGGTCAGGATGGTGCCGTATAGGTAGGCTAGGTCGCCGTGGTCGGGATGCGACAGCGGAAATTCAGCCTTGAGCCTGTCCGTCAGCCCCGTTGCCGCATCGACGAAATCGCGCATCCGGCTTCTGCCGAATTCGAGCCCGAATTGGTGACAATCGGCCAGCGCGTAGAAGGCGCCGCCATAGGCGACGTCGAAGCCAATCGTGCCGTGGCCCGCCAATTCGATCGCCTGTCCACCGGCGAACAGGAAGGCCGGCACGCTTTCGAACGACACCGCACCGGCCTTGCCGTCCCTGACCTCGACCGAGGCGACGACCAGCCCGCACGGCGCCTCGATATTGACTGTCGTGACTGGTTCCTGTTTCGCCACCAGCCCTTCATCGATGGCGTAGCGGCCGAGCGCGACGATGGCGTGGCCGCACATCGTCGAATAACCCTCATTGTGCATGAACAGCACGGCGAGGTCGGCGCCGGGCAGGTCCGGCTCGACCAGCAAGGCGCCATACATGTCGTAATGGCCGCGTGGCTCGAACATCAGGATTTTCCTGAGATGATCGAGATGGTCGCGCACATAGGCGCGCTTTTCCAGGATCGTGCCCTTGGGGATACCGGGATAGCCGCCGGTGACGATCCTCAGCGGCTCGCCGCCGGTATGCATGTCGACCACGGTCAGCGTCATGCGACGGGCCCCATTAATCCGAAGATTTGCCGAAGAGGGCCTGCAATTTGCTGAACGGCATGGCGGCGCGGGTGAAGCCGAAGGTGCCGTCTTGCTGGATTTCGCGTGCCGCCGTTTCCAGCATGCCGTAGGCGAAATTGGTCAGCCACGGCCCGAGCGAGATACGCTTGACGCCGGCCATGGCGAGATCGGCGATGGTAAAACCCGGTACCGCCATGACATTGACCGGCTTGCTGACGGCAGAGCAGAGCGTGCGGATCATCTCGACGTTGCCGATGCCTGGCGCATAGAGTACGTCGGCGCCGGCCTTCTCGAACGCCTGCAGCCGCTTGATCGTGTCGTCGAGGTCGGACTTGCCCCAGAGGAAATTCTCGGCCCGCGCAGTGAAGACGAAATCGCGTTTCAGGGCCCGCGCCGCTTCCACGGCCGCCGCAACGCGTTCGACGGCGTGCGCAAAATCATAGATCGGCTTGTCCGGATCGCCGGTGTGGTCTTCGATCGAGCAGCCGGCAAGGCCGGCAGCTTCCGCCGCGAAGATGGTTTCGGCGGCCTGCTCGGCGCTGTCGCCCTTGCCTTTCTCGAGGTCGGCCGAGACCGGCAGGCTGGTCGCCGCGGTCACTTCGCGGCAATGGTGGATCATCTGGTCGAAGGTCACTGCGCCGTCCGGCAGGCCGCGCGAAAAGGCAAAGCCGGCGCTGGTCGTCGCCAGCGCCGTGAAGCCGAACGAGCCGAGCAGCTTGGTCGTGCCGATATCCCAGGGATTGGGCACGACGAAGGTCGAGGCATGCAGGTCGCGAAAGATCTTGCCCTTGTCCATGGTAGTTCCCCCATCGTATGCGGTGTGGCCGAACGGATTTTATCCTGCTCCATCTGGCCGGGCAAACGAATGCGGTTGGTTCAGAAGCGTTTGGCGTTCTCTCCTGCCAATTTGTCCAGCGCGTCGGAATCCTTGGCATAGTGCGACGTTGTCTTGTCCCAATGATAGGTGACGGAGATGTCGTGAGATTCAGGTTTGGGCGGCTGGTCATCGCAGCTTTCGTCGTTCACGACGGTGGCATCGGTCACCGTTACCTTGATCGCCGCATGGCGTCGGCCCTCTGCGATGGCTTTAAAGGCAACGTCCTGCGTCCGGCTATAGGCACACACGTGCTCGTCGAACAAATAGATGATGTCGATCAGCTTCAACTTGTCCCTGGCGACCATAATCAGCGGGACGATCATATAGTTCTGGTTTGAATTGGAATGCGAACTCTCGATCATGAGGATATCATCATTGGCGCCGATGCCGAGCTTGCCGGGTTCGCGGAAATAGGTGCTGCGGTCGAGGGCGACATTGGCGGCGTCGAGCAGCCTTGGTTTGCCCGTAATGTCGTAGAGCGCTAGCACCGCATAGCCTTCTGCGCTGTCTGAGGAATCGCCGAGATCGAACAGCATGGTCAGGCGGTCCTTGCCTCCCGCCTTGATGGCAAGCACGGAGGCATTGGAAAAGCCTGAGGTTTCGGGCGGCGAGCCGCCGCTGTCGGGTCCCTCGATATGGCGCATCGCGATCGGCAGCCCGCCCCTGTAAAAGCCATTCTTGTCGGCGGCGAGGTCTGGAATGATCATCCTGGCGAGGTCGAGATAGGTGATGTCTTTTTGGCCGGGCAGTGGGCTGCCGAGCTCCGGAAGGCTGGCGTCTTGCGCGCCGGCTGCGGTCCACAGCAATGGCAGCAGCATCACGGCGAGGATGAAGCGAAGCAGGTTCGTCGGCATGGTCGCCTCAGGCTGTCGGGCGCGCGGAACGTAGCACAGCCTCCCAACCCGTCCAGTCCGTCAGCCAGCTCAGTGGATCGGCACCAGCCCGGCCAGTTCGCGCATGTCGTCGAACAGGATGCCGCCGGCCTGGATAAGGCCGTCGCGGTCGGAATAGGGATCGGCGTGATAGGAAAACACCCGCATGCCGGCCGCGATGCCGGCCTGCGTGCCAGCGACGCTGTCCTCGATGACGATGCAGTCGGCAGGTGCAAAGCCCACGGTTTTCGCAGCATGCAGGAACAGGTCCGGAAACGGCTTGCCGCGCGCGACCATCGTCGAGGAAAACATCGCGTGTTCGAACAGCGGCAACAGCCCGGTCTGGCCAAGTGTGATGTGCATCTTCGACACCCGGGCCGAGGTGGCGACGCAATAGGCGATCCCGGCTGACCGCACGGCCTCGACGAATTCGCGGACATAAGGGATTGCTTCGACGCCGTGGGCGAACAGGTCTGGCAGGCCGGCGTTCCAGCGATCGACAAAATCGGCGCCAAGCCTGACGCTGGTCTCTTCTTCGATCTCTTTCTGCACCGACGCCATGCTGCGGCCGGAGAAATTCTTGCGGCAATATTCGAAGCTTGTCGGATAGCCGGCAGCGGTCAGCCATTCGGCAAGGCGCCGATTGGCCAGGTTCTCCGTATCGACCAGGATCCCGTCGCAGTCGAAGATGACAAGTTTAGGCAGTTCAGGCATCAGGCGGTGCCGGTCGATCCGAACCCGCCCGCGCCGCGCGCCGTGCCGCCGGCCAGGTTGCGCTCTTCCACGGCGGCTTGCGTCACCGCGGCAAAAACGATCTGGGCGATGCGCATGCCGCGCGTCACGGCAAAGTCCTCGTCGCCGAGATTGATCAGCAGCACCTTGACCTCGCCGCGATAGTCGCTGTCGATGGTGCCGGGCGTGTTGAGGACGGTCAGCCCATGTTTGAAGGCAAGGCCTGAGCGCGGCCGCACCT
>NZ_RZPW01000562.1:0-4280 GCF_003998455.1 Mesorhizobium sp. M7A.F.Ca.CA.001.08.2.1
CCCCAGATCAGCGAGTGGCCGAAGCGGCGGGCCACATTTACATGCAGGTTGGCCCCCCAGAAATCCTGGAACCGGCCGCTTTCGGCGACATAGACTTTGGACCCGGTCGCGCCGGACACGCCGACCGGTCCGCCTGACGGCATGCAATTCCATTTCGATCCGCGTACAAAGCCGCGGCTTTCATCGGTCTCGTAGAACTCCAGCGAATAGACCTGCTGGCCGAAGGGACCGCGCCAGGAATCGAGCGGGTCCTCATAGGATGCGAGTACGCTTGCGAAGGGATGCATCATCAGCCGCTTGCCGACCAGGCCGGAGGAATTGGCGAGACCGTCTGGAGTTCTGGACCCTCCCGACATCAGCAGCAGTCGGGGCGTGCCGACGCCATTGGCGCACAGGATGACCACCTTGGCGCGCTGGCGCCGGTCGCGCCCGTTCGCGTCGACATAGACGACACCGGTCGCCAGCCCCTGCTCGTTCGTCTCGATTTCTTTCACGCGGGCACGGGTGACGAGCCGCGCGCCGGCCTTCAGTGCCAGCGGCCAATGCGACCGGTCGGTCGTGGATTTCGCGCCCTCCGGACAGCCGGTCAGACAGGTTCCACGGCGTACGCACGGATTGAGTTCGCCGAACTTCTCCGACGGGATGGCATTGCTACCCGGCCACCAGTGCCAGCCCATCTTCTCCATACCCAGCGCACCGCGCTGACCAACGGAGCCCATCGGCAGCGCCGGAAAGGGATAGGCCCCACGCGGCGGATAGGCCGGATCGCCAGCGAGACCGGAGACGCCCACCTCGCGTTCGATCTCGAGCTGGTAGGGCAGCAGGTCTTCATAGGTAAACGGCCAGTCCTCGGCCACGCCATCCATCGACCGCACGCGGAAGTCGGACGGCAGGAAATGCATCCACTGCGCGCCGTAGAGGGTCGCGCTGCCACCGACGCCGGCAAACATCAGCGGGTTGATATCCGTCGTCGACGTGTCGACGGGATAGTCGTTGGGATTGTCGCGGACGTTGGGATTGGGATGCCAGAGCTTGGTGCTGACAAGCTCGTGTTCCGGACGCGCGCCGGTATAGTCGGCATAGTCCGGCCATTCGCCCTGCTCGAGCACGACGACGGAAATGCCGGCGCGCGCCAGATGAAGTGCGGCGACCGAGCCGGATGGGCCGGCCCCGACGATCACGACGTCCACTTCCTCGTCGCGCCTTGCCCGTGCACCGCGATCCGCCAGAACTTCAACGGTCATTCTCTTCCTCCCTTTGGGTCCAACGGCAGCATCTGGTCAGGCGAGCCGCGTCCGGTAAAACGCCGCCGCACCGATGATGATGACACCCTTGATTATGAGCTGCATCTCGATCGGAAATCCGAGCAGCAGCACGAGATTGTTGATCACCACCAGAACGGCCACGCCAAGCAGCGCCGCAAAGATGTTGCCGCGCCCACCGGTAAGCGCGACCCCGCCCATCACGGCGGCAACGATGGAGTCCAGTTCGTAGCCTTGGCCGACCCAGTTCGAAACGGTGCCGACATAGCCGAGCAGAAACAGTCCGCCTATTCCCGCGCAGACCGAGCAGATGACGTAGCAGAGGATGACCACGCGATTGGGCGCGACGCCGTTGAGGAACGCGGCCTTCGGATTGCTTCCGACCATGAATATCTCACGGCCGAGGCGTGACCGGTGCAGCACGATGCCGAACGCGGTGGCCAGAAATGCCAGGGTGATCAGATTGACGGGAACGCCAAAAATCCGTCCGGAGGCCAGAAAGCCCATGCCTGGCGGCAAGGTGCTGATCGGCGCCCCACCAGTATAGGCGAAACGGATGCCCTGCAGGATGATCATCATCGCCAGCGTTGCCAGAAACGGGCTGACATTGCGCTTGGCGACGAGCCAGCCATTCACCAGACCCACCGCGGCCGACAGGGCGATCGCGGCGATGAAGATCATCGGAATCGCCTCATTGGTCGTGGCTTTGAAAGCGGTCGCCAGCACGGCCACTGTCGCCATCAGCGAGGCCACGGACAGGTCCAATCCGCGCACCAGGATGACAAAGGTCTGGCCGACCACGACCATGCCAAGCGGTGCGGCGATCGTCAGCACATTGACCAGGTTGGCCGGCCGCAGAAAGGTCGGTGAAGCGAGAGCCGCAACGATCATCAGCACGGCCAGGAAGATCATCAGTCCGTAGCGCTCGAAGACTGACGCCATGGACATGCCTTGCGATCGCGGCATCGGGGTATCGAGAGGCGCCATCACTATCTCCGCCTTGTGGTGTGGATGCCGACCGCGATGATGATGATGAGACCCTGGATGACCCACTGGTAGTAGGACGAGACATTGACGAAGTTCAGCAGGCTGTTGAGCATGGTGACGAGCAGCACGCCGAGGAAAGTACCGAGCACGCCGCCTCTGCCGCCGGCCAGAATAGTGCCTCCGACCACGACTGGCGTGACCGACTGCAGCGTCAGCGCGGCGCCGATGCGCGGGTCGCCAACGCCGGTGCGGGCGGTCAGGAAAATCGCCGCTATGCCGGCGCACAGGCCCGACAGCGCGTAGGCAAGCACCACGATACGATCGACCGGCAACCCATTCAGCCGCGCCGCTTCCCGATCGCCGCCGACGAAGTAGATGCTGCGGCCCGTACGCGTGCGCTGCAGCCAAAGCCCGGCGAGCGCGAAAATCGCCACGAGCACGATGGCGCTGAATGGAATACCGCCGACCTTTGCATAGGCAATATCCGCGAAGGCGCGCGGTACGGAGCCGCCGGGCTCCTTGCGGTACATCAGCGTTGCGCCGAAGATGATCGAGGACATGCCGAGCGTGACGATCAGGGGATGGACGCGCAACACGACCGTCAGCAATCCGTTGAGCGCGCCGACAGCGGTCGCGGCGAGCAATGCCAGCGGCAGTGCAAGCCAGACCAGATCCGGACGCCATTCGAGGAAGTTTGCCAGAAAGACGGTGAGCGCACCGACCAGCGAGCCGATCGCCAGATCGATGCCGCCCATCAGCACGACGAACGTCTGACCCAGGCTGACCATGCCCAGCACGATGAGCTGCTGGAACAGATTGCCGATGTTGCGCCAGGTCAGGAACCGATCGGACAACAAGCCGCCGGCGACGGCAAGCAGTACCAGCAGCACTGCCACGATCAGATAGGAAAGCAACAGCCGGTTGCGGCGAAGATCCACCGTGATCGCGCTCATCCGACCGGCTCCGCTCGCTGATCCGTTTCCGCCTCGCGGTGCCCGACAGATCGCACGGCGAGATCCATGATCGCCTCCTCGCCGAGTGCATCGCCTTTGATTTCGCCGACGACGTGGCCTTGCGCCATGACGAAGACCCTGTCGGAGAGACCGACGATTTCGGGCAGCTCTGAACTGATCATCAGCACACCGACGCCAGAATCCGCCAGGCGGCGCACGATACGGTAAATCTCCACCTTGGCCCCGATATCAACCCCGCGCGTCGGTTCGTCGAGGATAAGCAGCCTGCTGGCGATCCGCGACCAGCGGCTGAACAGCACCTTCTGCTGGTTTCCCCCAGAGAGATTGCCGATCTTCACGTCAGGCGACGGCGTCGCGACCGAAAAATCCTGGATCTGCTGCATCGCCACAGCACGTTCCTGCTTTCTGTCGATCAGGCCATGTTTCGTTATGCCGTCGAGGTCGGGCGCCACTATGTTGGCGGAAATCGGCAGACCGAGAAACAGGCCGTCGTCCTTGCGGCTCTCGGTTAGAAAACCGAGCCCATGCCCTATCGAACCCTTCGGAAGCATTGTCTCGAATGGCTTGCCATCAAATTCGATCACGCCGCTCTCGACGGCGCGCGTGCCGAAGATAGCCTCGGCAACCTCCGTGCGCCCCGAACCGACCATGCCGGCCACGGCGACGATTTCGCCAACCTTGACGTTGAGGCTGACGTCGCGGACGCGCGGACCGGCCTTGAGATTGCGAACTGTGAGCACATCCGGGCCGCCCGCCGGTGCCGTACGCCGCGGCGGATAGATCTGGCTGAGCCGGCGACCAACCATTCGAGTGATCATCTCTTCACGCGTGAGCGCGCTTACCGGGCTGGTGCCGACGAGCTGGCCGTCCTTGAGTATGGTCACCGTGTCGGCGATTTCGAATATCTCCTCAAGCCTGTGGGAGACGTAGACGATGCCGACGCCTTCGTTGCGCAGCCTGCGCATGTTCTCGAACAAAAGATCGACCTCGCGGCCAGCGATGACCGCTGTCGGCTCGTCCAGGATGAGAAGCCGCACCCTGCCGACCAGGGCTTTCG
>NZ_RZPW01000563.1:0-4271 GCF_003998455.1 Mesorhizobium sp. M7A.F.Ca.CA.001.08.2.1
GACGTAGACGATGGCGTTGGACTTGACGTGCTTGGCGATGCGGAAGGCGAATTTCAGGTCGGCCATTTCGACCGGCGTCGGCGCCCTCTTGGTCACCACTTTCAGTTCGAGGTCGTCGACGACAGCGTTGTCCCGGCCCTGGATGAGCAGACCGCCGGCGACGGATTTGACCGTCGTGCCCGGCGTGCGCGGATCCGGCAGCCCACCGGTGACCAGCAGGCGCAAATTCTTCTTCGCCGCGACGATGGCCGCTGCCTCGTCAGTGGCGCCGGGCGCTATGATGACTTCGGTGAAGGTTTTTACGATCTCTTCCGCCGCCTCGGCGTCGAGGGTGCGGTTGACCGCGACGATGCCGCCGAAGGCCGAAACCGGGTCGCAGGCGAGCGCCTTGGCGTAGGCGGCTTTCAGCGAGGTGCCTTCGGCAACGCCGCACGGGTTGGCGTGCTTGATGATGGCGACGGCGGCGGAACGCGCCGGATCGAACTCGCCGACCAGCTCGAAGGCGGCGTCGGTGTCGTTGATGTTGTTGTAGGACAGCTGCTTGCCCTGCAACTGACGCGCCGTGGCGACGCCCGGCCGCTTGTCGCCATCGATATAGAAGCCGGCGCTCTGATGCGGGTTCTCGCCATAGCGCATCACCTCGACCAGCCTGCCGCCAAAGGCACGCCACGTCGGGTGTTCGATCTCGAGCGCTTCGGCGAACCAGCCGGAGATCGCCGCGTCATAGCTGGCGGTGCGGGCGAAGGCCTTGGCGGCCAGCTTCTTGCGGAAATCCAGCGACAGCGAGCCGATGTTCATCTCCAGCGCGTTCAGCACCGAGGCATAGTCGCCGGGATCGGTGACGATGGCGACATAGGCGTGGTTCTTGGCCGAGGCGCGGATCATGGCCGGGCCGCCAATGTCGATGTTCTCGACGATCGATGCGTAGTCGGCGCCGGAGCGGCGGACCTCCTCGAACGGATAGAGATTGGAGACGACGAGATCGATCGGCTCGATGCCGTATTTGCGCATTGCCGCTGAATGCTCCGGATCGTCGCGCACGCCAAGCAGCGCGCCATGCACGCCGGGATGCAAGGTCTTGACGCGGCCATCCATGATCTCGGGAAAGCCGGTGAGCTCGGAGACGTCGCGCACCGGAAGGCCCGCGTCAGAGATCGCCTTTGCCGTGCCGCCGGTCGAGACCAGCTCGACGCCTGCGGCTGCCAGCGCCTTGGCGAAATCGATGAGGCCGGTTTTGTCGAAAACGGAGAGCAGGGCGCGGCGCACGGGAACCAGGTCTGGTGCGGGAATGTTCTTGGCGGCGACGGCCATGGGCTGGCGGCCTTTCACGACTGGTGTGGTGGATGCCCGCGCCCGTAGCACATGCCGCCCGGAAATCAAACCGGCGGTCAGGTAGGTCAGTTGTTTTCCGGATAACCGGCGATGCTGGTGCGGGTCAGCTGCCAGTGGACTTCGGCGATTTCCGAGGCCTTGAAGGCAAGCACGATCTGGCGGCTGCGGCGCGGGCCGCCAAGACCGGCGAAATAGATCGATTCCTCGACCTCCGGCACCACTTCGGCCGATGTGAACACCCAGGTGTCGGCCTGATCGGCGGCCAGCACCAGGCGGTCATGCTCGTCCTGCAAAAGGTTGACATCGGGATGAACGTGGAAGCGGACGGTGACGAAGTCGCGGCCATTGTTGCGGATCGCGGCACTGCCGGGGCGCTGGAAGCGGTCCCGGCCGGCCAGCACATTGCCGTTCGACGACAGCTTCAGCTCGCGCTCATGCAGGAAACCAAAGCGCGCGACATAGCCGTCATGGCGGGCGATGAAACCCTGAACGCCTTTCTGATCGGTGCGCTTGCACTGCACATGCTGCGGGCCGCCGATCAACGGCGAACCGAGCAGGTCGTTGACGCGCAACGAGTGGCTGAAGCGCGCCGACGAGGTGTCGTTGATGGTGGCGGTCGAGTGCGCGGCGGTGGCGCGCGCCAGCGGCCGGAATTCAGCCGCGCCGTAGGTGTCGATGCCGGCATTGACGATGTAGTGCTGGCGCCCGGACGACAGTTCGAAGGCAAGGCAGCTGGCATGTGCGGCATTGGACACGTCGACCGGCGGCGGCGGGCCGGTGTCGGCGATGACCGTGGTGCCGCCCATAGACAGGCGCTCATAGCCGGAATGCGGCGCATGCAGCAGCGGCGCGCCAGCGGTGTCGTCGTGGCGCAGGATGGTGGCGATGCGGTCGTGGATGGTGGCGCCCATGCCGTTGAAGCGGGCGAGGCTGCCATCCTGATGGCGGAAGAAGCGCAGCGCCGGCAGCATGCGGTCGATGGCGCCGATCAGCGCCTGCGGCGGCGTTTCCGCCTGGTTGGCATAGGTCTGGCGCAGCGGCAGAAGGTCGGCGAGGATTTCCAGGACGACCATCGGATTGCGCGAAATGTGCCCGCCATCGGCGAGGATCTGGCGGTCGAGTTCCTCGGCAAGGTTGCGGGTCGCGCCACGCAGCGCCGATGCCGGCGCCGGCAGGGACAAGGCAGCGAAGGCGAGCGCGATGCGGGCCCGCAGCCTGTCCTTGCCGTCGGGCATTTCGCGCGCCATCGACCTGAGATAGCGGATCTGCATGGCAACCGACTTCAGGAAGGCGCGGTAGAAAGGGAACTCGGCGCCCTGCAATACGACCGAGGAGTGCTGCAACCAGGCGATGATGCGCTTGGCCGTCGTGCCGGGCTCCCAGGCGATGCCGGAAATATGGCTGCCATGCATGGTGATCCAATCGGAGACCAGGGCGCGGGCATTGGCAGCGGCAAGCTCCGTGCCGGCGGCGCGCATATGGCGCAGCCAGCGAAAGCCGTGCAGCGTCTTCTGCCAGCCGTGATTGGGCACGTTGATCTGGAAAGGCGACTTGCCGCCGGTCTCGACCAGATGCCCCGACAGGGGATAGCGGCCGTAATAGATCTCGAGTGCGATCTGCGGGTCGGCGAGGCGCAGGTCCGGCGGTGCGATCAGCACACGTTCCGGGGTGCGGCCGGAATAGCGCCAGCGATAGACAGGCCCGGCGCGCAGGCGCCGGCGCGTTTTGCGCCAGAACTCCTTCGCGACAAGCGTCCACAGACGCGTCGTGCTGCTGGCAGCCAGTGCCAAAACCCCTCCTGATCGTCCTCTACCCCGGCGCCGAGTCTACATGATTGCACGATTCGTGCGAAGGCGAATTCCACGAGCCCGGGCCGGTTCACCTGCTTCTGCCGCCGGTCCTGCCTAAAAAAGGCAGCAAATCCGGCAGTTCAAGCCCTAGCCGGCTCGCCGCATGCGAGCGGCGAAGAAGCCGTCGAGGCCCGAGCGTTCCGGTGCGCCGAGGTCCAGGTCGGCGGGCGTGGTGCGCAGCGTGCCTTGCGGCGTCAGGAATGGATCGATGCCGGCGATCTCGCCTTGCAGCAGCGGATCATTGGTGATTTCAGGCGTGCCGGCGAGAAAGGCGCGACAGAGATCCTCGCCTTCGAGCGGATCGAGCGAACAGTTGGAAAAGACGATCCTGCCGCCGGGCTTCACCAGCGTCACAGTGCGGGCGAGCAGCCTGCGCTGCAGGTCGGCCAGTTTTTCCACATCGGCCGAAGTCTTGGTCCATGGCACGTCGGGATGCCGCCGCACCGTGCCGGTCGACGAGCAGGGTGCGTCGAGGAGAACGGCGTCGAACAATTCCTTCGGCTCGTATTTGAGCAGGTCGGCCTGGACGATCTCGGCGGACAGGCCGAGGCGGTCGAGATTCTGCGTCAGCCGCGCAAGCCGGTTTTTTGACGTGTCGATGGCGGTGACCTTCGCGCCGGCAACGATCAGCTGCGCGGTCTTGCCGCCGGGCGCGGCGCAGAGATCGGCAACCCGCAATCCCGTGACATCGCCGAACAGTCGGGCGGGCAGGCTGGCCGCGGCGTCCTGGACCCACCAGGCGCCCTCGGCAAAGCCAGGCAATTCGGTGACAGGACCGACAAGATTCTCGACCCGCACCGTGCCGGTCGGCAGGACGATGCCGCCGAGTTTTTCGGCCCAGAGTCCGGGATCGGCCTTGACCGAGAAGTCGACCGGCGCCTCAACGCGGTGCGCTTCGAGGATCTGTCTGGCCTTTTCGTTGCCGTAGGTAGTCTTCAGCCTGTCGGAAAACCATTTGGGCGCCTCGTCGGTGGCGGCAAGGGCGGCAGGCAATTCCGTTTCCTTGGCCCGTGCCAGTGTGCGCAGCACGCCATTGACGAGGCCGGAGAACCGCACCGTGCGCGGATCGGACTTGGCATGGGTCACCGC
>NZ_RZPW01000564.1:0-4268 GCF_003998455.1 Mesorhizobium sp. M7A.F.Ca.CA.001.08.2.1
GGGATTTACCCTGTCGATGATCGAGACGGCGATCGAGGTCACGCAAGGCCGCGTGCCGGGCTCGGTCATAGCGGAGATTCTCGATGCCGGCCGCGAGATGCTGAGCCATCCGATCGAGGCCTTGCCGCACGCCCGCGAGACGGTCGAAGAGCTTGCCGGCGCATTCCGCCTCGTGCTGATCACCAAGGGCGACCTCTTCGACCAGGAGCGCAAGCTGGCTGGCTCAGGCCTTGGCGATCTGTTCGACGCGGTCGAGATCGTCAGCGACAAGAATGCTGCCACCTATAGCAGGCTCTTCAAGCGCCACGGCGATGGTCCGGCGAAAAGCATGATGGTCGGCAACTCGCTGAAGTCGGATGTGGTGCCGGCCATCGAGGCCGGCGGGTGGGGTGTTCATGTGCCGCATGAACTGACCTGGGTGCTGGAGCATGTCGAAGCGCCGGTAACCGAATCGAGGTTCCGCCAGATATCCGATCTCGGACAACTGCCCGGACTGATCGAAAGCATCATCGATCCCTGATCGCCGGGCGATCCGTGGTCGCCCGGCCTTACCTGGTTCGATTCCGGACGGAAAAACCGCTACACACTTTCCCGCAATTGCCTCAGCGGCCGATCAGGCGATCGATCACCGGTTGCAACCGTTCGGGCGTGATCGGCTTGGCGATCACCACGTCGATGACACCAGGCAGGCCCAGGCTTTCCGTGGTGCCATTCTTGGTTGACAGCAGGATTACCGGTGGCAGCGATTTGCCCGAGGCGCGGCGCAACGCGTCGATGCTGGACATCAGATTGTCGCAGTCCTTGTTGTCGGCGCCGCCGTCAAGGACAACCGCGCCGGGAATGAGCGACCGCAAGATCCTTGCCGCCGTGTCGGGAGATTCCGAAATCGGCTTGAGCCCGGATCGCTCGACGATCTTTGAAATCACCACGCGATTGATTGGCGACCTGCCGACGACAAGCACCTGCGACGGATCACGGATCGCCTCGGTGGTTGAGCCGCGGGTCACCAGATTCGGATGTCTTGGAGTCTCGCCTTCGCGATTCACCGGGCACACAAGTCAGCCAAGAAGCTCGCCCCTATTTCAATGCAGAGTTGAATCCGGAGCGCAATTGGCGTGAGATCGCAGCCTATGTCAAGTTGAAATAAAAGTGCCCGAAATCATCGCCGGGACAGTGAATTTCAAGCAACGCTACTGTACTCGACTGTCCACACGTGCATTTCATAAAAAGAAAATTCACCTGCGCAGGTGAAGGGTCGGTTGCATGAATTTCAGTCAGCCGTGGCTCTGCTGCGTGACGATCACCGGGATCAGCAGATCGCCCCAGTTGCCGTCGCCGCCGTGATGTCGTGCCGAGCGCACGAGTTCCACCGAGACGCCCGCCTCGACCGCCTTCATAACCGACTGGTTGAGGCGGTGCAGGTCGTTGGCCAGCATGCGGATCGTCGCCTGCTGGTCGACGCTCATCGTTGTCGACTGTTCCTCGGCGCGTTCCTTGACGCGGCTTATCGATGCCATTGGTTTTCTCCTTGTGTCCCAAGCCCTGTCGGGCGTTTCCTCTGAGTTTTTCTGTTCGCTATTCGGCGGCCGGTTTGAACTGCGCGTGCTCCGTCGATTCATGCATGGCGGTGGTCGACGACTGGCCGCCGGTGATCGCCATCGACACGGCGTCGAAATAGCCGGTGCCGACCTCGCGCTGATGCTTGGTCGCGGTGTAGCCATCGGCCTCGGCCGCGAACTCCGCTTCCTGCAACTCGGAATAGGCCGCCATCTGCCGCGCCTTGTAGCCGCGCGCCAATTCGAACATGCCGTAGTTGAGCTGGTGAAAGCCGGCGAGCGTGATGAACTGGAACTTGTAGCCCATGGCGCCGAGCTCCTTCTGGAACTTGGCAATCGTCGCGTCGTCGAGGTTCTTCTTCCAGTTGAACGACGGCGAGCAATTGTAGGCGAGCAGCTTGTCGGGATGGTGCTTGCGCACGCCGTCGGCGAATTTCCTGGCCTGCGCCAGGTCGGGTTTCGAGGTCTCGCACCAGATCAGATCCGCGTAAGGCGCATATGCGATGGCGCGGGCAATGCAGGGCTCGATGCCGTTCCTGACATGATAGAAACCTTCAACCGTGCGCCCGGCGTCGTAGTCGACGAAAGGCTGGTCGCGCTCGTCGATGTCGGAGGTGAGCAGCTTGGCGGCTTCCGCATCGGTGCGCGCGACGACCAGGGTCGGCGTGCCCATCACGTCCGCCGCCAGGCGCGCGGCGTTGAGGTTGCGGATGTGCGCCGCAGTCGGGATCAGCACCTTGCCGCCGAGATGGCCGCATTTCTTTTCCGACGCCAACTGGTCCTCATAGTGGACGCCGGCGGCGCCCGCCTCGATGAAGGCCTTCATGATTTCGAAGGCGTTGAGCGGCCCGCCGAAGCCGGCTTCGGCGTCGGCAACGATCGGCGCGAACCAGGTTTCGACCGAAAGCCCGTTGCCTTCGGAGGTCTCGATCTGGTCGGCGCGCTGCAGCGTGCGGTTGATACGCTTGACCAGTTCGGGCGCCGCATTGGCCGGATAGAGCGACTGGTCCGGATACATCGCACCAGCCGTGTTGGCGTCGGCGGCAACCTGCCAGCCCGACAGGTAGATCGCCTTCAGCCCGGCGCGCACCTGCTGCATCGCCTGATTGCCGGACATGGCGCCGAGCGCGTTGACGAAGTCCTCCTCGTGGATGAGCTTCCACAGCCGATTGGCGCCCATTTCGGCAAGGCTCTGGCGGATCTGCACCGAACCGCGCAGACGCTTCACATCCGCCGCCGAGTAGGGTCGTTCGATACCGTCGAAGCGACCTTCCGGCGCCGATGGGACGAGGTTGTAAAAATCAGTCATTGGTCACTCCGAGGAATTGCTGATCTGTGTCAAGGCGTCAATCATTTGGGGGTATTTGGGTATGACTGGATTTACATTTCTGCGCGAAATCAGCCACAAAAATCAGGTAAACTGAGAGGATATAAGAGAAAACCTGTGTTGCGTTTGACAGAAGTGCGTTGTAAATTTGTCATTATTGTAAAAGGCCCGTGCCCAGGAAATTCGTGTAAATTGCTGTAAAGGACAGTCCATGGCTGACCAGAAGATCTTCGCCGGGCCGCGCATCCGCCGCATTCGTAACGCCAAGGGCCTGACCCAGACGGCGATGGCCGAGGGTCTCGGCATTTCGCCGTCCTACCTCAATCTGATCGAGCGCAACCAGCGGCCGCTGACGGTGCAGCTGATCCTCAGGCTGGCCTCCGTCTACAAGGTCGATCCACACGAGCTGCAGGGCGAGGCGAGGGGATCTGTCGCTGCGTTGAAGGAAGTGTTCACCGATCCCCTGCTGGTCGGCGAGTTGCCGGGTGATCAGGAACTGATCGAGCTTGCCGAGGCGGCGCCCAATGCGTCCGCGGCCGTGATAAAGCTGTTCCGCGCCTATCGCGAGCAGGCCGAGCGCCTGTCCGACCTCAACGAATTGCTGGCACGCGAGGGTCGGGCGACGGCGCTTTCCGGCGCCCGCCTGCCGATCGACGAGGTGCACGAGATTTTCGAGCGCCGGCCGAACCATTTCGCTGCCCTCGAGGAGGAGGCCGCGGCGTTCACCTCGGTGCTCGATCCCGGCGACGATCTGTTCGGCGCGCTGAAGGCCTGGCTGAAGCGCGAATATGGCATCGTGGTCAAGGTGCTGCCGGTCGCGACCATGCCGAACTGGCGCCGCCGTTACGATCGTCATTCGCAGCGCCTGTTCCTGTCCGAACGCCTGTCGCCGTTCGACCAGTTGCGCGAAGTCGCGATGGAGGCCTGCCTGATCCGCATGACGGTCGCGGTCGCCGGCGAGATCCAGGCGCTCAAGCTGAGCACCGACGAGGCGCGCCGCCTGGCCCGCTTCGAACTTGGCCGTTATGCGGCGCATGCGCTGATGATGCCCTATCAGGCCTTTCACGCGGCTGCCGTGCGCGCCCGCTACGACATCGATGTCCTGCGTTCGCGCTTCGGGGTCTCCTTCGAACAGGCGGCCAACCGGCTGACCATGCTGCAGCGGCAGGGTGCCTCGGGCGTGCCGTTTTTCATGCTGGAGGTCGACAATGCCGGCAACCGCTTCCGCAAGGCCGGCAGCCAGGGCTTTCCTCAAAGCCGCTTTGGCGGCGGCTGTCCCAAGCTGCCCGTGCATGTCGCCTTCACCCAGCCCGGCCAGGTCTTCGTGGAGGCAGTGGAAATGCCCGACGGCGCCGAGTTCCTGTGCATCGCCCGCACGCTGGAAG
>NZ_RZPW01000565.1:0-4264 GCF_003998455.1 Mesorhizobium sp. M7A.F.Ca.CA.001.08.2.1
CTATCATGTCGAACATCACATGTTCCCGATGGTGCCCTATCACGCGCTGCCGAGGCTGCACGAATTGATCAAGCACGATCTGCCCGAGCCGAACCCTTCGATGTGGCATGCCTATCGCGAGGTCTGGCCGGTGCTGCTGAAGCAGCTTCAGTACGAGGATTATTTCCTCAAACGTGAATTGCCGCCGACGGCGCGGCCGTATCGGGACGAATTCCATGCACTGACCGTTCCGGCTGCGGCGGAATAGGGGAGAAGCAGATGGCCGACTGGGTTGAAGCGTGTGGCGTTGACGATGTCGAGGAAGAGGATGTCATCCGCTTCGATCATGGCGGCCGTACCTTCGCCATCTATCGCAGTCCCGATGACGAGTACTTCGCAACCGACGGGTACTGCACGCATGAGAAGGCGCATCTGGCCGATGGGCTGGTGATGGACGACATCATCGAATGCCCCAAGCACAATGGCCGCTTCAACTACAAGACGGGCGTGGCTCGAGGCGCACCGGTATGCGTCAATCTCGCCACCTATCCAGTGAAGGTCGAGGCTGGCAAAGTGATGATCCAGATCGGCTGACCTGCCGCCGAATGCAACTGAGGGAACCCTTTTGATGAGCCGAAAAAGACCGACGGTGGCGGATTTGCGCGCCATGAAGGGCAAGCGACAGCTGACCATGCTGCGTGTGCTGACGATGGACGAGGCCGAGGCCGCGGAGCGCGCAGGGGTCGACATCGTCTCGGTGCCGCCCGAATTGGTGCTCAACCCTGAGTACCGCGACGCGGCGCCTAGCCTGTTCACCATGCCGGGCGACAATTTCTACGAGATCGGCACGGCGGACGATTTCGTGCGCTGGGCCTTCCGGCTCTACAAGGCCGGCGCCGACGCGGTCTATTGCAGCGCCGGCTATGCCACGATCAAGCGGATGGCCGATGACAATATCCCGGTGATCGGCCATGTCGGGCTGATCCCGTCACGGGCGACCTGGACTGGCGGCTTCAAGGCGGTCGGCAAGACCGCCGACACCGCCATGGAGGTCTTCGCGGCGGTGAAGCAGCTGGAGGCCGCAGGCGCCATCGGCGCCGAGATCGAGGTGGTGCCGGTCGAGGTGGCCAAGGCGATCTCGGAGCGGACGTCGCTGATCATGCTGTCGATGGGAGCGGGTACCGGTTGCGATGCGCAATATCTGTTCGCCGACGACATTCTCGGCCAGAACCGTGGCCACATGCCCCGTCATTCCAAGGTGTATCGCAATTTCGCCGCCGAATATGATCGTTTGCAGGCCGAGCGTATCGCCGCGTTTTCGGAATATGTTGCCGACGTGAACAGTCTCGCCTACCCCGAAGACAGGCATGTGGTGCATATGGATCCGGCTGAACTCAGCCTGTTCATGAAGAGGGTCGACGGGGCGTGAAATCTCAAGGCAATGATGCGACGGACGAGGCCGCGCCGGTTCATATTCTCACGCTTTCCTGCGAGGATCGGCCGGGGATCGTCGCCGCCGTCACGGCGGAGCTTGCCGCGAACGGCGCCAACATCGCCGAAAGCAGCCAGTTCTGGGACCGGCAGACCAATCGCTTTTTCATGCGGATCGCCTTCATCAGCCCGTTAGGCTCGACCGGGGACAGTCTGGAGCGGGCCCTGGAATCAAGCGTCGATCGCTTCGGCATGAAGACCGCGCTGGTCGATCAGGGACGCCGCCCGAAGATCATCGTCATGGTCTCCAAGTTCGACCACGCGCTTCTCCATCTGCTGTACCAGATCAGGGTCGGCTGGCTGAACGCGGAGGTTGCAGCCGTCGTCTCCAACCACGAGGATGCCCGCCGCTTCGCCGAGCTGGAGGGCATTCCCTACCACCATTGGCCGACCACCAAGGAGAACAAGGCCGAACAGGAACAGAAGCTGCTGGACCTGGTGCAGCGGACAGGGGCCGAACTGGTCATCCTGGCGCGCTACATGCAGGTCTTTTCAAAAGGTCTGTCGGACCGGCTGTTCGGACGGGCGATCAACATCCACCATTCGTTCCTGCCGAGCTTCAAGGGCGCCAAGCCGTACCACCAGGCTTTCGACCGCGGCGTCAAGCTGATCGGTGCGACGGCGCATTACGTCACCTCCGACCTCGACGAGGGCCCGATCATCGATCAGGAGACCGAACGCGTCACCCATGCGATGAGCGCCGAGGATTTCGTCGCCGTCGGGCGCGACATAGAAAGCCGGGTACTGGCGCGCGCCGTCAAGCTGCATCTCGAAGCCCGCGTTATGCTTAACGGCCACAAGACCGTCGCCTTCTGAGAAGCCGCGTCAGGCCGGCCAATTTCCGCCGGCGAGCGCGGCGTAGAGCGCTTCGGCGTCGATACCGAGCGGCCGGTCCTCTTTCAGCATGGGGACGAGAGCGCGTATCACCGCGTGAAGTGCGGCCGTGCGCGGCGCCAGTGTGAAGCCGTCACGCAGGTCGACGGCCTGCGCGGCGGCCATCAATTCGAAGGCGATCAGCCACCGCCACAGCGCGATCATCCCTGCGCATTTCGCAACCGCCAGAGGTGTCTGCGTGGCGTGATCCTCGACGCCCTCCGACACGGCCAGAAAGTCGAGCATCACCGGATTGGCCTTATGGCGGATGGCGGCCAGGATCGAGGTCACTGTCTTCTGTAGCGGTACAAAGCCGGCGGAGGCGCCGCCGACCGGCGACAGATATTTCGGTAGGCCATTGCGGCCCGAACCGGTGAGCTGGATGAAGCGCGCGGCACTGGCCGCGGCACATTGGGCGATCGCCAGGCCGAGCGTCTCAAAGGCGAGCGCCAGTGCGGCGGTGTGGAAATTGCCGGTCGACAGTACCAGTTCATCATCGCCCAGCACCAGCGGGTTGTCGGCGGCGGCGTTGAGCTCGATCTCGACAGCCTGTCTCGCCTGGCCGATCGCCTCGATCAGTGCGCCATGGACCGACGACATGCAGCGGATCGACAGCGGGTCCTGCAAGGTGGTCGGTGCCGGCGCGTCGTCTCGGACGAGCAGATTGTGCAGCACCTTGGCTGCTTCCTGCTGGCCGGCTGCCGGGCGCGCCATATGCAGGCGCGGGTCGAGGATGGTGCGGTTGGCACCAAAACCTTCCATGGTCAAAGCCCCGGCATGCTGTTGCTGGGCCAGGGCAGTGAGGGCATCCGTCACTGCAAGTGCGCCGCTGCCGGCGGAAACCGCCGATGCGTTGATCAGCGATAGCCCGTCCTTGGGCGCCAGGCTGATCGGGGCGAGGCGCGCCATCATCAGCGCCTTGGCCGCCGGTATGCGACGGCCCTGATAGTCGGCTTCGCCTTCGCCGGTGAGCATGCGGGCGAGTGCCGTCATCAGCACCAGGTCGCCGGCTCCGATCGAACCGAGCGAGGGCATGACGGGATGGACGCCGGCATTGAGCGCGTCGAGCAAAGCAACGAAGACGGAAGACGAAAGGCCGGATCCGCCAACCGACAGCATCGCTGCACGCGCGGCCATGCTTGCCCGCACGGCATCGACCGGCAATCCTTCGCCGACGGCGCCGCTGCGTCCCTCCAGCAACTGGCGCTGGAAGGCTCCGGCATCGCCCTCTACAGCAGTGCCGAGATTGGCGCCGAGCCCGGTGTTCAAGCCATAGATCTGCTGGCCGGACGCTGCAGCCTGGTCGAGCACTCTTCGTGCCTTCTCAAGCCTGCCGATGACATCGGGTCCGATCTCCACCTTGCGCCCATCGCGGGCGACCGCAGCGACATCGCCGACGCCGACGCCGGTTCCGGTGAGGACGAGCGCGCTCATGCGAAGCGCAGTCTCTGGCCGATGCCTTGCGCCTGCGCCTTGGCCAGCATCGCCTTGCCCAACGCGATATCAGACAGCGACAGGCCACGATGCCAGAACAGGATCGTTTCGTCGTCGCTTTCGCGCCCGACTTTCAGGCCGGCGGCGATCTGGCCGAGCTCGGCATGCAGCGTCTTCTCGCTCAGCCGCCCGGTCTCGACATGGGCGCGTAGCGAGCCGAACTTGCCGCCCTTGCACTGGCCCCAATCGTCGACGACCATTTTCTGCATTATGTCAGTCAACGACAGTTCCACCGCGCTCATCGTGCCATAGGGCACGACCAGCGCGCCGGGCTTGATCCATTCGGTCTTCAGCAACGGCTGCGGCTCCGGCAGCCGCGAGGCCTCGACGACGATGTCGGCGCCCTCGATGCAGCTTTTCCAGTCGGCCACCGCTGTGACCGTCTTGCCGAGATCGGCGGAGAGTCCGGCGGCAAAACCGTCGCGGC
>NZ_RZPW01000566.1:0-4253 GCF_003998455.1 Mesorhizobium sp. M7A.F.Ca.CA.001.08.2.1
GACGAAGGCGACGCCCACGGCCAGCACCAGCCCGGTCAGCGAGCCGACATAGGGGATGAAGGAAATCAGCCCGGCGAACAGGCCGATGAGGATGCCGAAGTTCAGTCCGGTCAGCGTCAGCCCGGTGGCATACATGGCGCCCAGCACCAGGCACAGCGTACCCTGGCCACGCACGAAGCCTGCCGTGGCGGTGTTGATGTCCCGTGCGATGGCGCGCACGGTCTGGACGTTGTCGCGTGGCACCCAGCCGTCGATGACCGCCACCATGCGGTCCCAGTCGAGCAGCATGTAGAAGGCGACCACCGGTGTCACCACGAACAGGCTGACCACAGAAACCAGCGCCATGCCGGAACTCCACAGCGAGGTGAAGACGGTGGTGACAAAACCGAAGCCGGAGGTCAGCAGCGAATTCAGCCCGTCGCGCAAGCTATTGGCGTTGACGCCGAACTTCTGCTCCAGCCATTTCGGATCGAACGAGGTGATCAGGCTTTGCAGCCGGGTCAGATATTCCGGCAATTTGCCGGCGAAATCGGCCATCTGCGTGGCCAGAACCGGAATGAGGATGACAAAGGCCAGGACCAGCACGATGAGGAAGGTGATGAGGATGACCACCGTCGCCATGAAACGCGACAGGCCGAGCCGCTGCAGCCGGTCGGCAACGGGATCGAGGAAATAGGCAAGCACCATGCCGGCGACGAAGGGCAGCAGGATGGCGCTGAAGACATAGAGGAAAAGCGCCAGCAGCGCGGCGCCGGCCAGCCAGAAGAAGATCTGGCGGCGAAAGGTCGCGGACGCGGCGATGTCGGCGGCCGCGGCCTCGATCGCCGCCGCTTCTGTCTCGGATGTCCGGAGTGGAGCCTTCGTCATGTCAGCTCATGTGCCTCAGCCAAGTCACGAGATAGGCTGCGGCCGAAGCCACGGTCAAGACCCCGGACAGCAATATGAGAACCGGCCTCAGCGGGTCGAGATGAACCGACAGGGCAAGTTCACCCAGCACAACCGCCGCCAGCACGATCTGGATGGCGGTGTTGGCCTTCGACACGAAAAGCGGTTTCATCTCGACCGGATGGGCCACGACGGCGGACAGCAGGACCGCGCAGACGATCAACGCGTCGCGCGACACCATGGTGACGACCAGCCACAGCGGCAATTGCCCGATGAGGCCCATGACCACGAACACCGAAACCAGCAGCAGCTTGTCGGCGATCGGATCGAGATAGGCGCCGAGCGTGGACTGCTGATTGAAACGGCGGGCGATGAAGCCATCGACGCCGTCCGAAATGCCGGCGACGAGGAACCCGGCAAAAGCCCAGTCCCAGCGCGCCTGCAGCATCGCCAGCACCACCGCCGGCACCAGGACAAGGCGCAGGATGGTGATCAGGTTGGGGATGGTCAAATGCCTGGCACCTCCTCTTGGTCGGAGATAGATGATGAAGATGGCGGGTGGCAACAAGGGAGGAGCTGCCGATCTCCCCGCACGGGAGCGGCCTTCAGCTTGGCTTTCGCCAATCACGAGCGCCTGTACGTGCGCGCTGTCCACGGTTTTGTAGGCCGAGATGGCCGTTATCCTTGCGGACAGAAACCGTTCATGCGAAGAGCCCGCGACAAGGAAAATTGCTGAACGGGCACCAGAAATGAGCAAGCGCGACGTGAACAAGCGCAAGAACGGGCTCACCTATGCCGAGGCCGGTGTCGATATCGATGCCGGCAATCTCATGGTCGAGAAGATCAAGCCGCTGGTGCGCGCGACGCGCCGGCCGGGCGCCGATGGCGAGATCGGCGGTTTCGGCGGCCTGTTCGACCTCAAGGCGGCCGGGTTTACCGATCCGGTGCTGGTGGCGGCCAATGACGGCGTCGGCACCAAGCTCAAGATCGCCATCGATGCCGGCAAGCACGACACGATCGGCATCGACCTCGTCGCCATGTGCGTCAACGACATCGTCGTGCAAGGTGCCGAACCGCTGTTCTTCCTCGATTATTTCGCCACCGGCAAGCTCGATCCCGACCAGGGTGCCGCGATCGTCGGCGGCATTGCCGAGGGCTGCCGCCAGGCCGGCTGCGCGCTGATCGGCGGCGAGACCGCCGAGATGCCCGGCATGTATCACGGCAACGACTACGACCTCGCCGGCTTTGCGGTGGGTGCCGCCGAACGCGGCCAATTGCTGCCCACCGATGACATTGTCGAAGGCGACGTGCTGCTGGGCCTGGCTTCCTCCGGCCTGCACTCGAACGGCTATTCGCTGGTGCGCCGCATCGTCGCCGTCAGCGGCCTGTCGTGGAGCGATCCGGCACCGTTCAACGACGAGGCCACTCTGGCCGAAGCACTGCTCGAGCCGACCCGCATCTACGTCAAGTCGATTCTCAAGGCGATCCGCAACACGCATGGTATCAAGGCGCTCGCCCACATCACCGGCGGCGGCTTCCCGGAAAACATTCCCCGCGTGCTGCCCAAGGATTTTTCGGCCGAGCTCGACCTCGAGGCGATCGACGTTCCTCCCGTGTTTTCGTGGCTGGCCAAGACCGGCGGCGTGGCGCCGGAAGAAATGATGCGCACCTTCAATTGCGGCATCGGCATGATCCTGGCGGTCGCGTCCGGCCAGGCGGCGCAGGTCGCGGCCGTGCTACAGGAAGCCGGCGAGACGGTGACGCCGATCGGCCGCATCGTGCCGCGCCGCGACGCAGGCGTCATCTATCGGGGTTCGATCGGCCTATGAGCGCGCAGAGGAAACGCACCGTTGTCCTGATCTCGGGACGCGGCTCCAACATGACCGCGCTGATTGCCGCGGCCAGCGACCCGTCGTTCCCGGCCGAGATCGTCGGTGTCATTTCCGATAAGGCGGATGCCGCCGGGCTCGGCATCGCCAGGGCGCGCGGCATCGCCACGCAGGTCGTCTCACGTGCCGACCACGGCAGCAAGCAGGCGCATGACGCCGCCATCGACGCGGCCCTTACGGCCTTCAACGCCGAGATCGTGGCGCTGGCCGGCTATATGCGCATCCTTAGCCCCGGCTTCGTCCAGAAATGGCAGGGCCGCATGATCAATATCCACCCTGCCCTGCTGCCGGCCTTCAAGGGGCTCGACACCCATGCGCGCGCGCTGGCCGCCGGCATCCGCATCCATGGCTGCACCGTGCACTTCGTCACCTCCGAGATGGATGACGGCCCGATCATCGCACAGGCAGCCGTGCCGGTGATGGTCGGCGACACCGCCGATACATTGGCAGCCCGCGTGCTGAAGACCGAACACCGGCTCTATCCGCTGGCGCTGGGGCTGGTCGCCGAAGGCAAGGCGCGCATGGAGGCCGGCCGCACCGTGCTTGCCCACTTTGCCGACGATGCCGACAACGGCACCTCGGTGGTGATGGCCCCGGATCCGCTGCGCGAGGAAGCCGACCTCGAGCATCTGGCGCGCATCACGCCTTGAGCCTAGAGCGGGAATGACAACGGCGCTTAGCCTGGAACCGCCAAATCGGACTCGCTGCCAGGCCGAAACGGACCGGCTGCGCAGAGCTTGGCTGGAAGGACTGGAAAGCGGCCCGTTCGATCCCTTCGACATTGAGGCGATCAAACAAAAGGCCCGCACTCGTCTGATCAGTCTCCCTGGTCCTGACCAACATCGATGAGACAACTACTTCTTCTCCGTCATGCCAAATCCAGCTGGGACGACCCTGATCTCGATGATTTCGACCGGCCTTTGGCCGAACGCGGATCCAAGGCAGCCCGGTTGATGGGGCGCGAACTTGCGGCGCGGGGCTGGCTGCCGGACCTGGTGCTGGTATCGACGGCGCTTCGCACCCGCGAGACCTGGCGGCTTGTGGCGGCGGAGCTGCCCGTCCAGCCCCGGGTCGCATTCCTCAAGGCGCTCTACGATGCTTCAGCGGCGGACATTCTGAGCCAGATTGGTCAAACCGACGCTTCGAGCGGCAGCTTGCTGGCAATTGGCCACAATCCGGGCCTGGAGCAGTTGGCCAGAAAGCTTGCCGGGCCGGGGTCGGACGCCAAGGCGATCGCGAGACTTGAGGAAAAATTCCCGACGGCAGCCTTGGCCCGGGTGGTCTTCGAAGGCGATTGGTCCGTCGTGTCCCCCGCCCGGCTGACACATTGCTTGCGGCCGAAGGACCTGGGCGGCTAGAGCGGTTCACGACTTGATGGAATCGTAGGGGATTCCCGATTTGTGAGTTTTGTGATTCAAGATGCTGGCTGGAGTGGAGGCCAGCATCTGATGACGCGACCTTTTTCCAATGATCTTCGCG
>NZ_RZPW01000567.1:0-4248 GCF_003998455.1 Mesorhizobium sp. M7A.F.Ca.CA.001.08.2.1
TGGTGGGTGTTGCGGGGGGGCGGCGCGGTGGACCTGCCGCTACCGCCACAGGTTGCGTCCAGGTTTATCGATCTGATCGCAAACGGGCAGCTCGCCACCGACATCATGTCGAGCCTTGCTCGGGTGATGACCGGCTTTCTCCTCGGCGTCATCCTGGCGATCCCGGTCGGCTTCGTCATGGGCTGGTACAAGGTCGCGCGCTCGCTTATCGAGCCGTATCTGCAGTTCTTCCGCATGATCCCGCCGCTGGCCATCATTCCGCTGGCGATCGTGACGATGGGCATCGACGAGACGCCGAAGGTCTTCGTCATCTTCCTGGCGTCCTTCCTGGCCAGCGTCGTCGCCACCTATCAGGGCGTCATCAGCGTCGACAAGACGATGATCAACGCCGCGCGCGTGCTCGGCGCCAAGGACATGACCATCTTCCTGCGCGTCATCATTCCCGCATCGACGCCGTTCATCCTGGTCGGCGTGCGCATCGGCCTCGGCTCGGCCTGGGCGACGCTGGTGGCCGCCGAACTGATCGCCGCGCAGACCGGCCTCGGTTTCCGCATGCAGCAGGCGCAACTCTACTACGACCTGCCGACCATCTTCGTCAGCCTGATCACCATCGGCCTTCTCGGCCTTGCCATGGATCGCATCCTTTTGGTGATCGAGCGCCGGCTGACCGTCTGGCAGGAGCGCGTGTGATGCCGCCCAGGATCGCCCCAAAGATCGTCTTCGACAAGGTCACGCGCCGGTTCGACCTCAAGGACAATGCCTTCGTCGCGCTTGACCGGCTGTCGCTCGACATCGCCGACGGCGAATTCGTCACCGTCGTCGGTCCGTCCGGCTGCGGTAAGTCGACCGCGCTCAACATCGCGGCCGGCCTGCTGAAGCCGAGCGAGGGCACCGTGCTGGTCGATGGCAAGGCCGTCGAGGGGCCGGGTCCGGAGCGCGGCATGATCTTCCAGCAATACGCGCTGTTTCCCTGGCTCACCGTACGCCAGAACGTCGAGTTCGGGCTGCGCATCAAGGGCGAGGAAGCTTCGCGCCGCCGGCAGATCGCCGAGCGTTTCATCGATCTCGTCGGCCTTGGCGACTTCGCCGACGCGCTGCCGAAGACGCTTTCGGGCGGCATGAAGCAGCGTTGCGCGATCGCCCGGGCCTATGCGGTCGATCCCTCGATCCTTTTGATGGACGAGCCCTTCGGGGCGCTCGACGCACTGACCCGCGTGCAGCTCCAGGACCAGTTGCTCGACACCTGGAGCCGCGAGCGGCGCACCGTGATGTTCATCACCCACGATGTCGACGAGGCGGTCTACCTCGCCAACCGCGTCATCGTCATGGCGGCGCGGCCCGGCAGGCTGAAGGAGATCATCGACGTCGGCCTGCCTTACCCAAGAACCGAGGAAATCCGGCTTTCGGCGGAGTTCATGAGCATCCGCAACCGCGTCTGGCAAGCCGTTTACCACCAGTAACAGTGACAGGAGGAGAGTATGGTGACACTGACAAGACGTAACCTCATCGCATCATCGGCGGCACTTGCCGCGTTCGCTGCCTCTGGCATCCGTGCCGGAGCGGCGGGAACGGCGGCACGCATCGGCTACAACGGCGACTTCTGGGGCGCCAGCGTTGCCGGCGTCGCGGCCGACCAGGGCTTCTATGCCAAGCATGGCGTCGATGCCGATATCAAGGTCTTCACCAATGGCCCCATCCAGGTCCAGGCGCTTGGCGCCAACAGCCTGGAATTCGGCTATCTCGGACCGGGCGCGCTGTGGCTGCCGGCGAGCGGCAAGGCCAAGATCATCGCCGTCAACGATGTCGGCTTCTCGGACCGGGTGATCGCCCAAGCCGGCATCACGTCCATCGCCGGCCTCAAGGGCAAGAAGGTCGCGATCGCGGCCGGCACCTCGGGCGACATGCTGTTGCGGCTGGCGCTGCGCAAGGCCGGTATGGCGATGACCGACCTCGACATCGTGCAGATGGACCCGAGCACCATCGTGGCGGCCTTCGCCTCCAAGCAGGTCGACGCGGCCGGCATCTGGTATCCGTTCGTCGGCATCATCCAGAAGAGCGTTCCCGATCTGGTGGAGCTGGCCAAGAACGACGACTTCTATCCGCAGACCACATTTCCGAGCGTCTTCATTGCCCGCAACGATTTGGTCGAGGGCAATCCCGATCTCGTCCGCAACGTGGTGCGCGCCATCAAGGACGCGCAGGATTTTCGCTCCGCCAACCAGGACAAGGCGATCGAGATCACCTCCAAGCTGCTCGGCATTCCGGCCGACCAGTTGAAGACGGAGGCCGGTTATGGCCGCTTCATGACCTCGGCCGAACTGATCAAGCTGACCAAGGACGGCACCGTGAACGGCTGGTTCTCGACGATGAACGACCTGTTCAAGACCTTTGGCAAGCTCGAGACCTCGCTCGATCCCAAGGACTATTATCTGGGCGATCAATACATTTCGGCCTGACGGCCTTCTTGAAATCGCCCCTTGCAAATCGCAAGCCCCGGCAGCGAACCGGGGCCTGTTTCCTGACAATCACAGCAGCGACGAGCCATCCATGAACGTTCTCTACATCGACATCGACAGCCTCAGACGCGACCACCTCGGCTGCTACGGCTATCATCGCAACACCTCTCCCGTCATCGACAGCCTTGCCGGCGAGGGCATCCGCTTCGAGAACATCTATGTGTCCGATGTGCCTTGCCATCCGTCGCGCACGGCGCTGTGGAGCGGCCGCCACGGAATGCGGACCGGCGTGGTCGGCCATGGCGGCACCGCCTGCGAGCCGTTCCGCGAAGGCGCCGAGCGAGCCTGGGCCGGCACCTTCTACGAGGAAGGCTGGATGCGGGCGCTGCGCGATCTTGGCTACCACACCACGACCATCAGCAGTTTTGGCGAACGGCATGGCTGCTGGCATTGGTATGCCGGCTTTAACGAGATCATCAATCCGGGCAAGGCCGGCATGGAGAACGCCGACGAGGTTTCGGGCCTGGCGATCGACTGGCTGAAGCGCAATGGCTCGGCAAAAAAATGGTTCCTGCACGTCAATGTCTGGGACCCACACACGCCCTATCGCGCGCCGGACGCTTTCGGCGACCCCTTCGCCGACCAGCCGCTTCCCGACTGGATGACCAGGGCGGTATTCGAGAAGAGCCATGCCGGCTACGGCCCGCACAGCCCGCAGGAACCCTCGGGCTTCGACGTCGAGCCGGGCGGATCGAAATACCGGCGCATGCCGTCGCCGATCAGCGACATGGACACCGTCAAGGCCTGGTTCGACGGCTACGACACCGGCGTGCTCTATGCCGATTATCATGTCGGTCTCATCGTCGAGGAGTTGAAGCGGCAAGGCCTGTTCGACGACACGATCATCGTCATCGGCGCCGATCATGGCGAAAACCTCGGCGAGCTCAACGTCTGGGGCGACCATCAGACGGCTGACGAGTTCACCTGCAACGTGCCGCTGGTCATCCGCTGGCCCGGCGCCGAAGACATGCGCGGCGTCAATGGCGGCCTTCATTATCATTTCGACTGGGCCGCCACGCTGATCGACCGGCTCGGCGGCAACGTTCCGGCGCTTTGGGACGGGCGCTCCTTTGCACCGGCGCTCGCCGCGAAGGAGGAAGGTGGCCGCGATTTCCTGGTGCTGAGCCAGGGTGCGTGGGCGGTACAGCGCGGCGTGCGGTTCCGGCTCGGCGGGGCCGACTGGCTGATGCTGCGCACTTATCATGACGGCTACAAGGATTTCGGCCCGGTCAGCCTGTTCAATCTGAGTGAGGATCCGCATGAGCAGCATGATCTCTCAGGCTCCCGAAGCGATGTGGTCGATCATGCCAGCCGGCTGCTCGAGGACTGGCGCAGCGCCATGGCCATCCGCAGCGACAGCGATGTCGACCCGCTGGTGACGGTGATCCGGGAAGGCGGGCCGTTCCATTGCCTTGGCGAGTTGCCGGCCTATCTCGAAAGACTGCGCCGGACTGGCCGCACCGATGCGGCTGCGGCCCTCGAGCAGCGCCACCCGGCACCGCCGCCACGGCGCAAATCCCTGAACTGACCGGCCGGCGGCACTTGGCCGTGCCCTAGCAGCCAGTTGCCGCTGCCTCACGACAGGCCGGCCGGTTCGCCCTATCTCCATGCCGCCGGTCGGGTTTGGACCCGGCGATATGGAGGATGGGATCACGTGACATCGACGCCGATTGCCCGTCGCGAAGCGGCGCCCTTGCCTGTCGCGGCACTGATGGGCGCCATGGTGTCGATC
>NZ_RZPW01000568.1:0-4244 GCF_003998455.1 Mesorhizobium sp. M7A.F.Ca.CA.001.08.2.1
CCGTTTCGCCTGAGAAAAGTGACGTAGCCAGCGGTCAGCCGGTCGAGATTGAACACGCCGGTGATCTCGTCGAAACTGTCGGAAGGGCCGAAGAATTCGCGATAGTAGGGAGTCCGCTGGAAGTCGCCATTGCGGAGTGCCGACAGCGGCAACAGGAAATCCTGCCTTGTGCTGGCGAACCTCTGGAAGAAGGGATCCTGGCGATACAGTCGTGCATCGTAGTCGCGGTTCCAGCGATCGGGACCGGCATCGTCGATGGTCAGGGATGTGATGTCGCGACGGTAAAAGCCGACATAGGCGCGGTCGGAGCCAAGCAACTCGCTCGCCGCTGCCGTGAAGCGAGCCGACAATTCTTCGGGTGTCACGGCAACGGCCGCAGCGGCGACACCGCCGCTCCAGCGCCCAAACTGATCGAGGGAAAGGTTCGACTGCATTCCAATTCATACTAGGCATGATGCCGAAAAGTGTGAAGCGGTTTTCGGACGGCATCATGCTCCATCTGTTTGATTTAGAGCCGGATTCAGATTTCAGGTCGATCGACCTGAAATCATCCGGCTCTAGCGCAAGCCGTTGCAAGTTCAAATCAGCCATTTCCTTTGACTTCGACCCTCTCGGCCATACCTATGCGGGAGTCGTTGTCGCGGAGCCATCATGCCGGTCAAATTGAAACTGATCTGCCTTATCCTGCCGATGCTCGCCGTCCTGGCGCAGCCCGTCCTGGCTGAAACGGCGGAGCGGCCAGCGCCCTCGGGCGGCGTGCTATCCCTGCTGCCGCCGCCGCAGACCACCAACCATTCGATCACGCTGGCCGGGCGCAAGCTGGATTACCAGGCAAAGGCGGCGACCCTGTCGCTGCTATCGGGCAAGGGCGACGTCACGGCGGAGATCTTCTACGTCGCCTACACACTGGAGCCGCCGGCAAGCGGGGCCAAAGACCAGCAGCGGCCGATCACCTTCGTGTTCAACGGCGGCCCTGGAGCAGCGTCCACCTATCTGCATATCGGCGCACTCGGTCCACGGATAATCGCGACGGGAGCCGACGGCGAATTCCTGCCGTCACCGCAAAGACTGATCGACAATCCGGACAGCTGGCTCGACATGACCGATCTCGTCTTCGTCGATCCGGTGGGAACAGGCTATAGCCGCGAGGCACCGGGTCAGGACACGCGCGATTTCTGGGGCGTAAACCAGGATGCCGGCTCGATAGGCGCCTTCATCCGGCTCTATCTCGCACAGAACGGCCGCACCGGGTCGCCGCTGTTCCTCGCCGGCGAAAGCTATGGCGGGTTCCGCGCAGCGCTGCTCTCCAGGACGTTGCAGGAAGATATCGGCATCAGTCCGAACGGCATCGTGCTGATCTCCCCGGCGCTGGAGTTCACGCTGGTGCAGCCCGACGAATTCGAGCCGCTGCATTGGGCGCTCGAACTGCCTTCACTGGCGGCGGTGCGCCTGCGCGCCGAAGGCGTCAGCGGCGACGCGTTGCGGGAGAAGCTGGCAGACGTCGAACATTATGCGATGGGCGATTACCTCACGGCAATCACCAGCGGACTGGAGCAAGGCAGGCGGCTGGCCAGCCAACGCGTGGCTGACATCACCGGCCTGCCGCTCGACCTGGTGCAGCGGAACTCCGCCCGCATCCCCACCGGCCTGTTCGCAAGGGAGTTCGCCCGCGCCAGCGGCAAGGTGCTCAGCCCATATGACGCCACGATCGGCACGGCCGACATCGCGCCCGAGAGCGCCCGCATCGCCGGCCCGGATCCTGTGCTCGACCGCAGCGTACCGGCGCTGACGTCGGCGTTCGTCGGCTATATCAGCGACGAACTGCATTTTCGCACCGATGTCAGCTATCGGCTGCTCAATGGCGAAATCAGCCACAATTGGGATTACGGGACCAGCGCCTCGCGGCAAGGCTATGCCGGGGTGATGGACGATCTGCAGCGAGCACGCTCGCTGAACCCTTCGCTCGGCGTCGTGATCGTCAACGGCTACACCGACCTGGTGACACCTTACCTCGCCTCGCGCTACCTAGTGAACCAGATCCCGTTGCTCGCCAATGCCAAGCCCATCCGTCTCGACGTCGTCGAGGGCGGACACATGATGTATTTCAGATCCGATGGTCGGCGCGCGCTGAAAGAAGCCGCTTCGGAACTCTATCAGGCGACGCAATAGAGTTGGCGACAGTGCAACTCGCCATGGACCCCTGCCCCAACATAAGCACCGGGCTGGCGTAGCGCCGCAGCGACTTTCGCCCGTATAGCTTGGTGCCGAGGGAGCTGAATTCCCGGGTCCCTCGTGTCGCTCCTCACAGCATTTCTGCCGCTCCGGCAATTTTGGTCCCGCGCGCCTCATGGCCGATATCGCCATTCTCGAAACACGCGAGCGGGTTCTTGCAGGTATCCTGCTGACCGGTGCGGCCTATCTCTTGTTTTCGACACAGGATGCTTCGATCAAGCTGTTGGTCGTCGGCATGAGCGTCTGGCAGATCATGTTCTTCCGCAGCATCACCATTCTGGGTGCGTGCGCGGCGATCGGCGGACGACAGTTATTTGCCGACACGATGCGCTCGCCGATCGTGCGGCCGATGCTGGTGCGCAGCGCCTTCACGCTTGCTGCGTGGCTCTGCTACTACAACGCCGCGCGCAGCCTGCAGCTCGCCGAACTGACCACCGTCTATTACGCGGCCCCGATCATCGTCACCGTGCTTTCGGTGTTTCTGCTCGGCGAAAAAGTACCGATGCTGCGCTGGCTGGCGGTGCTGATCGGCTTTGCCGGCGTGTTCATCGCTTGCGATCCAACCCATCTCGGCCTGTCCGTACCGGTGCTGCTGGTTCTGGCGGCCGCCTTTTTGTGGGGCATCGCCATCGTGCTCTTGCGCAGGACCGCCCTTGCCGAGCGCTCGATGATCCAGCTCCTGCTCAACAATTTCTATTTCCTGCTTTTTTCGGCGGTGCCGGCGCTGCTCTGGTGGCAGACGCCAAACCTGGCGCAGTTGCTGCTGCTTGCCAGCGTCGGCGCACTCGGCGGCCTGGCACAATACCTTCTCTTCGAAGGCATGAAGCGCACGCCGGCCTCGGTTCTGGCGCCGCTGGAATACACCTCGCTGTTGTGGGCGTTCGCGCTCGGCTTTGCCATCTGGGGCGACGTGCCGCGCCGCGAAGTCTTCCTGGGCGCTGCTCTGATCGTCGCCGCCGGCCTGCTGATCGTCGGCGCCGAGCATTTCCGCAAACGGCTGTGATGTGGGTTACCATGATTGCTGACACTACGATGTCAGCACCAAGCGGCGTAGGCTGGGTTGCATGAATGACATTGCAGCCGCCACCGACACCGCCGCGGAGCGCACGCTCGGCATCATCCTGGTGTCGTCCTCGGCCGCCGTCTTCGGCCTGACGGGCGTGCTGACGAAATCGATCCACGCCGACCCGTTGACCATCATCTGCTGGCGCGGCTTTGTCGGCGCGATCCTGATCAGCCTGTATGTGCTGTGGCGGCGTCACCGTTCCGGTGGGCGTGAGACCCTGCGGCTTGGCTGGCGCGGCTGGCTGCTGGCGGTGGAAGGCGCGCTGGCCAGCATCGCCTTCATCTCGGCGTTCAAGTTCACCTTCGTCGCCAATGTCGCCGTCATCTATGCCACAGCACCTTTCGTCACGGCGCTGCTGGCCTGGGTTCTGACGCGCGAGCCCTTCCGGTTGCAGACGATGGTCGCCGCCGCCGTGTCGCTGTGCGGCGTGGCGATCATGGTCTGGTCCGGCTTCGGCACCGGCAATCTGTTCGGCGACGGACTGGCACTGCTGATGACCATCGGCAGTGGCCTTTACATGATCATGGTACGCGCCTTCCGCGACACGCCGGTCGTGTGGGCCGGTGCGGTGTCGGCCTTCCTTCTGTTCGTGCTCGGCTGGTTCGTCACCGATCCGCTGGCGGTTTCGCCGAGGGATGCAGTTCTGCTCGCCACTTTCGGCGCGTCCTTCGCGCTGTCCTCGATCCTGTGGACGGAGGGCGCGCGGCTCATTCCGCCCGCCGAATCCGGACTGCTCGGCTCGGCCGAAGTGCCGTTCGCGATCCTGTTTGCCTTCCTGTTCCTGGGCGAGATTGCCCCAGTCGCCAGCATGATCGGCGGCGTCATCGTGTTGTGTGCGGTGTTCGCCCATGCGGGGCGGGATTGGCTGATGGCCCGCTCGCAACGCACGACGTCAAATATTTCTTAAAAAAGTGACACAGTCACGGAACCATCATCCGGGTCAGGC
>NZ_RZPW01000569.1:0-4224 GCF_003998455.1 Mesorhizobium sp. M7A.F.Ca.CA.001.08.2.1
GGCCAAGCGGCTGCCCTCCATCACCGCGGCGGTGATGGAGGGCAGCCGCTTGGCCAGCGCGATCATCAGCGCGAAGGCGCCTTCGGCGACGGTTTCCTCAGCATAATCCGGCACGTTGACAACGGGAATGCCACGCCGCATCGCGGCGGGGATGTCGATGGCATCGACGCCGACGCCATATTTGACAATGCCGTTCAATCTGGGAGCCGCCTCGATCACCCGTGCGGTGATCGGCGTGTAGCACATCAGCAAAAGATCGGCGTCCGCAACGGCCTGCATGAGATCAGCTTCGGGGATGCCGTCCGGCAGCGTCACCAGTTCGACCCCCCTCGCCCGCAAGCCGGCGTCGATGCCGGGACATTCGAGTTCGCGGTCGGTGCGCACGGCCTTCACGGTCAGGCCGCCAGCACCGTTCGCTCGACGATGTCGAGCGCGCCGTCGAGGTCGGTTTTCGAAATGACCAGCGGCGGCGACAGCGTCAACACGTTGCCTTGGCTGATCTTGAAGCTCAGCCCCTGTTCAAGGCAAGCATAGAAGACGCGCTCGGCGAGATCGCGTGCCGGCTGGCGCGTATCGCGATCCTCGACGAGCTCGACGCCGACCATCAGTCCCCTGCCCCTGACGTCGCCGACATGGGGCGAGCGCGCCATCAGGTGCTGCATGCGCCCTAGCATGTGCCGACCGAGTTCGGCCGCGCGCTCGACCAGCCCTTCCTCCAGGATGATGTCGATCGTCGTCAATGCGGAGCGGGTCGTCACCGGGTTCTTCTCGTGGGTGTAGTGGCCGATCGCGAAGCCACCGGTGACGTCGAGATCGCGGCGCGCGATGATGGCGGCGATCGGCAGGACGCCGCCGCCGAGCGACTTGCCGAGGACGACGATGTCAGGCGTCACATCATCATGCTCGTGCGCGAAGAATTTGCCGGTCTTGCCAAGGCCGGTCGGGATCTCGTCGAAGATCAAGAGCGTGCCGTGCCGGTCGCAGGCCTCGCGCACCCGCTTCCAGAAGCCCGGCGGCGGCGGGTTTGGCGTCGCCCGCATCGGTTCGGCGACGACCGCCGCCACGTCCTGCTCGCGGCCAAGGACGTAGGCAATCATGTTGGCGCAGGCGAGGCCCGATGCTTCCAGGGAATCGTGGCCATAGGGGCAGCGATAGCCGTCCCAAGGCGCGACGTGCTCGGTGCCGGTCATCATCGGGCCTGATATGTGCGAGCGGAAGGTCGCCTCGCCACCAACGCTTGCTGCGCCGAAGCCGGCGCCATGGAACGCATCCCAGAACGACACCGTCTTGAAGCGGCCGGTCGCGGCGCGGGCGATCTTCAGCGCGACCTCGATGGCGTCCGAGCCGCCGGTAGTGAACAGCACTTTGCCGAGATTGCCGGGCGCCAATGCCGCCAGCTTCTCGGCCAGTTCGACGGCGGGCTCACAGGTGAAGCGGCGCGGCGCAAAGCAGAGCTCATCGAGCTGCTTCTTGATGGCGGCCACAAGCCTCGGGTGGCCATAGCCGAGGTGATGGACGCTGTTGCCGTGGAAATCCATGAAGCGGCGACCGGCGGTGTCCTCGATCCAGATGCCTTGCGCCTTGGCGATCGTCGACAAACAGGGGCTGGACAGGCTCTGGTGCATGAAGGCGGCCGCGTCGCGATCGAGCAGGCCGCGGATCCGCGGATCGCCCTGCCCGGCATCCCAGCGACCGCGAGCCGCTGTGGTGTTGGAATCGCCTTCGGTGTGCACAAGTTCAGATATCGCGGCCATCATGGTCTCCGAAATGCGAATGAGGGAGCGGCGAACGCTCCCTCGATTGTTCTATCCGTCAATGCCGTCCGGTCAGGACCAGGGCAGCGAAAATGTCTTCACATTGGTGTAGCTCTTCATCGCTTCGATGACGCCTTCCTTGTAGCCGTTGCCCGAATCCTTGATGCCGCCGAAGGGCGACATCTCGATGCGATAGCCCGGCACTTCCCAGATGTTGACGGTGCCGACCTGCAGCCCGGCGATGTATTTCTGCATGCGGGGAAACGAGTTGGTGCAGACGCCCGACGACAGGCCGAAGGCGGTCGAGTTGGACAATGCGATCAGCGCCTCGTCATCGTCCGGCGCGCGCACGATCGGGATGATGGGCCCGAAGGTTTCTTCCATGACCAGCTCGGATGTATGCGGCACGCGATCGACGACGATTGGCGGCAGCAACGCGCCCTGGCGGCCCGGATTGTAGAGAATGTCGGCGCCTTGCTCGGCAGCCATGTGGACGCGGGCCTCGAACAGCGCCGCCGCCTTCTCGTGCACAACGGTGCCAAGGTCGGTCGCGCGGTCCATCGGATCGCCGAAGCGGATCTTCTTCGCCCGCTCCAGCACCAGCGGCACGAAACGGTCGGCGACACTTTCCTGGACGAGGATGCGCTTGACCGCGGTGCAGCGCTGGCCGGAGTTTTTCGTCGCTCCGGCCACTGCCAAGTCCGCCGCCTTTGCCAGATCCTCGTCCGATAGATCGTTGAGGATGATTAGCGGGTCGTTGCCGCCGAGCTCCAGCACCTGGCGCTTGTAGCCGGCGGTGCGGGCGATCATCTTGCCGACCGGCACGCCGCCGGTGAAGGTGATCAGGTCGATGTTGTCGTTGGTGATCATCTCGTTGCCGATATCGGCCGGCCAACCGGTCACCACCGACAGCATTTCCGGCGGCAGGCCGGCTTCATAGAGAATGTCGGCCAGGAGAAGTGCGGTCATCGGCGTCAGTTCGGTCGGCTTGACCACCACGCAATTGTTGGTGGCGATCGCCGGCGCCACCTTGTGCGAGACCATGTTGAGCGGATGATTGAACGGCGTGATCGCCGAGATCGCCTTCAACGGCTCGCGAGTGGTGAAGATCTTGCGCGCCTTGCCGTGCGGGGTGAGGTCGCAGGAGAAGATCTGGCCGTCATCCTGGATGCACATCTGTGCCGACAGCGTGAACACGTCATAGGCGCGGCCGACCTCATAGAGCGAGTCCGTCTTGGAGATGCCGAGCTCGAGCGTGATGAGATCGGAGATTTCATCGCGGCGCGAGGCCAATGCCTCGGCGGTGCGGAACAGTATCTGCTGACGCTCGTAGCGGGTCAGCCTCGATTTGTAGCCGGCGGCGATCTCGAATGCCTGGCGGGCGTGATCGGCGCGGCCGGCCGGAACGGTGCCGATGACGGTGTCGTTCCAGGGATAGCGAACCTCGACGACGCCTTCGGCATCGACTTTTTTGCCGGCAATGCGCATCGGCTCGTGGCGAACTTTAATGGCAGGGTCGAGCTTGGTCATGGGTTCTGCTCCAGCAGATTCTTGTTGCGCGGAGGATCGACCCCCACTCCGGCCCTTCGGGCCACCTCTCCCCCGATCGACGGGGGAGAGGAAATCAGGCGAGGTCAGTGCCTCAACGTTTCCAGGCTAAGCCGCGGCTAACCCTGGCGCCTTTCCTCTCCCCCGTCCATCGGTGGAGAGGTGCCGAGCGAAGCTCGGCGGAGTGGGGGTCGACAATCACGCTCGACTCAAGCCAGCGCCGCCGCCATGGTGGCGTAGTAGAAGGCGTCGAAGTTTCTCAACACAGGTTCGTTCGGCAATTCCGGCAGCACACGATTGACGATGAACGGCACCTCCTGCTCGGTCAGCCCGCCATGCGACCGTAGCGGTTCGTTCAGAGCCGCCAGGTCATGGCGATGTTCTGAGGTGCCGATCGTCTTGTTTTCGGTCGAGATCAGCACGATGTCGCCGATGCGGTCAGCCGGAAGCTCGAAGCGCTCGCAGGCGGTCGGGCTGTCGACGACCAGCATGATGCCGTCGATCTTGGCCAGCCGCGCCATGATGCCGGCCTGGTCTGTGCCATCAGGCAGATAGGCGGTGGCAAACGAGCCGAGCGCGCCGTGATGCACGACATAGGGGTCGGTGATCGGCAGGATGACGCGGGCGGCGTCCTTGCCCAGCCAGTCGTCGAGAATATCCTGGACATAGACCACGTCGGGCGAGCCGTCGGCCTTGTGCTTCGGTTTCATGCCATGGTCGGCGGTGACGACGATGGCAGCACCCAGCGCATCGAGGTCGGTCAGGTACTTGTCGAACATTTCGTAGAAGGCATTGGCCTGCGGCACGCCGGGCGCATATTTGTGCTGCACATAGTCGGTGGTCGTCAGATACATGATGTCGGGGCGGAATTCCTTCAGCAGCTGGACGCCGGCGGCGAAGACGAACTCCGACAGCTCTGCCG
>NZ_RZPW01000056.1:0-14574 GCF_003998455.1 Mesorhizobium sp. M7A.F.Ca.CA.001.08.2.1
GTCATCATCATTATCACCACCGGCCTGACGCTTGCCTTCGGCGACACCGCCGGTGGTTTTCGGCGCCTGATTCAGATCGTCTTCGGTCTGTCGATCGCCTTCGCGGCATCGAGCTTCTTCCTCTCCTTCTTCTCCTTCGGTGGTGGGGCGCTCGTCTGATGGCCGCCGGGGAGCAGCATATCGAGGGCTTCGCAGTACCGGTCCACCGGGCGCTGACCGAGCCGATCCTGCTCGGCGGGGCTCCGCGCGCGGTGGCGATCCTCAACGGTACAGTGGCCGCGGCCATTGGCTTCGGCTTGCAGCAATGGATTGCTGGTCTGGTGCTTTGGATCGCAGGCCACTCGTTAGCGGTGTTTGCCGCAAGACGCGATCCGGACTTCGCCAGCGTGCTTGTGCGCCACCTACGTCTGAAGGGGTGGCTTGCATGCTGAACCTTTCGGAATATCGAAGCAAAGCCGACCGGCTTGCCGACCATCTACCCTGGGCTGCCTTGGTTGCGTCCGGCATCGTGCTCAACAAGGACGGCAGCTTTCAGCGGACGTTGCGGTTCCGCGGCCCGGATCTCGAAAGTGCGACGGAGGCTGAACTCGTCGGCATTTGCGCCCGGGCGAACAATGCTCTCAGACGCCTTGGCTCTGGCTGGGCATTGTTCTTTGAGGCCGAGCGCACAGAAGCGCTGGGCTATCCGAACTCGCATTTTCCTGACGCCGCGTCGTGGCTGGTCGACGAAGAACGCCGCGCTGCTTTCGAGGGGAAGGTAGCGCACTACGAGAGCCGCTATCATCTGACCTTGGTGTTTATGCCACCGCCGGACGCCCAGGCGCGCGCAGAAAGCACGCTCGTCGACTCTCATTATTCCCGAGGAGAAAGAGACTGGCGCCAGGATCTGGCGAGGTTCCGTGACGAGACCAACCGCGTGCTCGATCTCTTCTCGGGTTTCATGTCCGAAGTACGCGTCCTCGATGATGCTCAGACGTTGACCTACCTCCACGGCACGATTTCGCCTCGTCGCCATCCTATCATGGCCCCGGAAACGCCGATATATCTGGATGCAATCCTGGTCGATGCGCCGCTTACCGGTGGCCTGGAGCCGATGCTTGGTGAGCAGCATCTTCGCACACTGACCATCCTCGGCTTTCCGAACCTCACCCGGCCCGGAATCCTCGATACCCTCAATCATCAGGATTTCGCCTATCGCTGGATGACGCGCTTCATTCCGCTCGAGAAAACGGAAGCCACGAAGACGCTGACGCGATTGCGCCGGCAGTGGTTTGCCAAGCGCAAGTCGATCGTGGCAATCCTACGCGAGGTCATTACCAACGAGCCGGTCCCGCTTGTCGATAGCGATGCCGACAACAAGGCGCTCGATGCCGACGAAGCCCTTCAGGCATTGGGCGGTGATCATGTGAGTTTCGGCTATCTCACCACCACCGTGACGGTGTGGGGCGAGGATCGCCAAGCCGCTGCAGAGAAGCTTCGCGCGGTCGAGCGCATCATCAATGGGCTCGGCTTCACCACGATCCGAGAAGGCGTCAATGCGGTCGAGGCTTGGCTCGGCTCATTGCCTGGCCATGTCTACGCTAACGTTCGCCAACCGCTCGTTCATACATTGAATCTTGCCCATCTCATGCCGCTGTCGTCGGTTTGGGCCGGTCCTGCGACAAACGAGCATCTCGCGAAAGTCACCCAAACCGAAGCGCCACCGCTTTTCGTTGCCGAGACCAGTGGGTCGACACCGTTTCGGCTTTCCACCCACGTCGAAGATGTCGGCCACATGCTGGTTGTTGGTCCGACCGGCGCCGGCAAGTCGGTTCTGCTTGCTCTGATTGCTCTGCAGTTCAGGCGCTACGCCGGCGCCCAGGTTTATGTCTTCGACAAAGGCAATTCGGCCCGTGCTGCAACACTTGCCATGGGTGGAGAACACCACGCGCTAGGAGCGGACGGTTCCCTTGCCTTTCAGCCACTGCGCAGCATCAACGACCAGGCTAGCCGAAGCTGGGCGGCCGAATGGATCGCCAGCCTTGTTGCCCACGAGAACGTCACCGTCACGCCGGAGGTGAAGGAGGCTATTTGGTCAGCGCTGGCCAGCCTTGCCACCGCGCCGGCGCAGGAACGCACACTGACCGGTCTTTCGGTCCTGCTTCAATCCAATGCGCTGAAGACCGCATTGATGCCCTACACGCTCGATGGTCCCTTCGGCCGCCTGCTCGATGCCGATCATGATGGGCTGGCCTTGTCGGATGTGCAGTGTTTCGAGACCGAGGAGTTAATGCACAGCCAAGGCGCTTTGCTGCCAGTGCTTACCTATCTGTTCCAGCGACTTGAGGAACGGTTCGACGGACGGCCCACGCTGATCATGCTCGACGAGGCGTGGGTCTATCTCGACAATCCGCTGTTCGCCGCCCGCATCCGCGAATGGCTGAAGGTGCTGCGAAAGAAGAACGTGTCGGTTGTCTTCGCTACGCAGTCGCTGGCTGATATCGCGGGCTCTGGCATAGCGCCGGCAATCATCGAAAGCTGCCCGCAGCGCATTTTCCTTCCCAATGATCGTGCCGTGGAACCCCAGGCGCGCACAGCCTACGAGCGCTTCGGTTTAAGCGAGCGGCAGATCGAATTGATCGCCCGCGCCACGCCGAAGCGTCAGTATTATCTGCAATCGCGCCGCGGCAACCGTCTGTTCGAGCTCGAGCTTGGCCCCATCGCTCTTGCGCTTTGCGGTGCTTCCGATCCGGCCACGCAGACTCTGATCGACAGGATCATGTCCGAAGACGGGCAAGGCAGCTTTGCCTCGCAGTTCCTGATCGCGCGCGGCCTCGATTGGGCCGGCGAACTTCTCAAGCAATTCCCTCAACCAGACAAGGAGCAATTCTCATGATGCGGCGACGCCTTCTCTCCGGCCTGATCACCGTTTCCCTGATCGCCAAGCCTATGGCCGACTATGTGCAGCCCGCCTACGCCCTTATCGTGTTCGATCCGTCCAATTATGCGCAGAACGTGCTGACGGCCGCGCGCGCATTGGAGCAGATCAACAACCAGATCCAGTCGCTGCAGAATCAGGCGACCATGCTGCAGAACATGGCGCGCAATCTTCAGCGTCTGGATTTCTCTTCCGTTGGCCAACTCACCGGTTCGCTCCATCGCATCGACGGCTTGATGGACCAGGCGAGTGGCCTCAGCTTTGATCTGGGCAAGCTTCAAGACCAGTGGCGCAGCCAATATCCGGAAAGCTACGACGCCACGATCAAAGTCAGCGATGTGGCGAGTGCTGCGCGGGAGCGTTGGCAAACCGCCATGCAGGCGTTCCGCCAGACCATGGGTGTCCAGTCGCAAATCGTCGAGAACGTCCGCGCCGACGGCGATCTGCTCGCCGATCTCGTCAACCGCAGCCAAGGGGCGGCCGGTGCGCTTCAGGCAAGCCAGGCCACCAACCAGCTGATGGCGCTTTCGACAAAACAGCAGATGCAGATCCAGACGCTGCTCGCAACGCAGTTTCGAGCTGAGGCCGAGGATGCCGCCCGCAAGGCCCAGTCAGACGAAGCCGCCCGCGAGATGACGAAGCGATTCTTGGGTACCGGCTCGGCTTATCCCGGCAATTAATCACGAGTTCATCACGACGAGAAAGGCAGCGGCATGAACGACCTTGGCGTCATCGATCGCTTCATGGAGACCTTCATCCGCTACATCGACAGCGGGTTCGGTCTGCTATCGGGCGACCTCGCCTTCCTCACTACCATTCTGATCGGCATTGACATCACACTTGCCGGCCTGGCGTGGGCGCTCGGCGACGAAACCAGCGTTCTCGGCCGGCTTGTCCGCAAGGTGCTCTATGTTGGCGTCTTCGCCTTCATTCTGAACAATTTCAAGAACCTCGCCGATATCGTTTATCGTTCTTTTGCCGGTCTCGGGATTAAGGCGTCGGCCGGCAATCTGTCGGCAGACAATCTCTTGCGCCCGGGCCGCATTGCCGCGACCGGTTTCGAAGGTGCTTGGCCAATGCTTGACCAAGCCAGTCAGCTCCTGGGCTTCCCGGAAATCTTCGGCAACGCACTGACCATCTTCGTGCTGCTGATGGCCTGGTTCCTGGTCATCATCGCCTTCTTCATCCTTTCCATCCAGCTTTTCATCACCATCCTAGAGTTCAAGCTCACCACGCTGGCAGGTTTTGTTTTGGTTCCATTCGCACTTTGGAACCGTTCAGCGTTCCTGGCCGAACGCGTGCTCGGCCATGTTATCTCGTCAGGCATCAAGGTGATGGTGCTCGCCGTCATTGTCGGTATCGGCTCCACGCTCTTCGGGGAGTTCGCTTCCGCATTGCAAGGCAAGGAGCCGGATCTTGCCGGTGCCATGTCCCAGGTACTGGGCGCACTGGCACTGCTTGGCCTTGGCATTTTTGGGCCGGGGATCGCGTCGGGTCTTGTCTCAGGCGCACCGCAGCTTGGGGCGGGCGCCGCCCTCGGCACGACCGCGGCGGCAGCGGGTGTATCACTCGTTGCTGGAGGCACAGCATTTGCTGGCGCGCGTATGGCAACCAGCGGCGGTCTCGCCGCCATCCGAGCCGGCACAACAATGGGATCGGCTGCTTCCACGTCATGGCAGATCGGGCGCGCAACCTCGCCCGACGCTGGCCTCTCCGGTGTGGCTGCTGGAATGCATGGTGTAACCAGTGCAGCTGGCGGCGCCGCTATACGCATAGCGCGATCCGCCACTGCAAGTGTTGGGCGCAACGCCGATGCCGGGCGCGATGCCGCGTGGACCGCGACCGGCGGCGCGCCGACAGCGTCAATGACCGAACGCTCTGCCGGTTCGGCCACTGTTTCGGCGCCGACGTGGGCAAGGCGCCTACGTTCTGAACAGACCGCCCGGGCAAATCGCCACGCTGCCGTGCAAGCTGTCCGAGACGGAGACCGGCCGGGAGGCAGCGCCAACCCCTCTCTCAACGACAAGGATGACTAGATGCTCTTCAAGCGACCCGTGCACCGTTACGGCAAAACACCCGAACCGGTCACGCCGTATCAAAAAGCCGCCCAGCTGTGGGACGAGCGCATCGGCTCATCTCGACTGCAGGCCAGGAACTGGCGGATCATGGCCCTTGGCTGCCTGGCCTTGGCGACCGGGCTTTCCGGCGGACTCGTATGGCAGTCGATGCAAAGCCGTGTCGTGCCTTATGTCGTCGAGGTCGATGGCTTCGGCGAGACGCACGCCGTCGCGCCGGCGATCCGGAATTATGAGCCCTCGGATGCTCAGATCGCCTGGCATCTCGGCCGCTTCATCCAGAATGTCCGTTCCGTTTCCACCGATCCGGTTTTGGTACGGCAGAACTGGTTGGCAGCGTACGACTTTGCTAGCGATCGCGCAGCGCTCTTCCTCAACGAATACGCCAAGGCGAACGACCCCTTCGGTCAGATCGGAACGCGCAGTGTTTCGGTACAGGTCACCAGCGTGGTCAGAGCCTCCGAAAGTTCATTCCAGGTCAAATGGACCGAGCAGGTGTTTGAGCGCGGAAGCCTTGCCAGCACGATGCGCTGGACTGCGATCCTCACGATCGTGATCCGCTCGCCAAGCAATACGGATCAGCTGCGCAAGAATCCGCTCGGCGTCTTCATCAATGCCATTGACTGGTCACGCGAGCTCGACAGCGCCGTCCCAGCCCCCCTTTCTCCGACGGAGTCCACCAATGAAAGGTAAAATGTCACCGATTCGTGCCGTGCTGATCCTATCGGTGTCGGCAGCGGTCGTTTCCGCTTGTGCATCGAAGAAGGTGCCGCCGCCTGAGATTTCCTATGACGCTGCCGACTTCAAACCGGCCGCGCTCGAAAAAGCGCCGGAGAGGCCGATTAGAATTGTCGAGGTGCCAAAACCACTGCCGCTGCCTGGCCAAATGCAGCCCGAGCCCGGCAAGGCCGAGGACAAGCGCCCTCCTGAAGAACGCGTCGCTGATGCCAACAAAGCCGCGACCCAGCAACCCACCAAGTACGGGTATGTTAATGCAGTGCAAGTCTACCCCTTCACCGATGGCGCGCTTTATCAACTCTATGCCGCGCCGGAGCGCGTGACCGACATCGCTCTGCAGCCGGGCGAGAAACTAACCGCCGTGTCGGCTGGCGACACCGTGCGCTGGGTCATTGGCGATACCGCAAGCGGCACCGGTGACAATCAGCGCACCCATGTTCTGGTAAAACCCTTCGCGCCGGGTCTTGCCACCAATGTAGTCATTACGACGGACCGGCGGACCTATCATTTGCAGCTTCAAAGCACCGAGAAGACCGCAATGGCGGCAATCTCCTGGACCTACAGCCAAGACCAGATCATCGCGCTTCGCCAGCGCAATGCTCAAGCCGAGGCAGTTACACCGGTCGCGTCGAATATCGCGCTCGAAAACCTTCGCTTTCGCTACTCAATCAGTGGCGACACACCGCCCTGGAGACCGACGCGAGCCTTCGACGACGGCAGCAAGGTCTATATTGAGTTCCCTCGTCGCATAGATCAGGGCGAGGCGCCACCACTCTTCATCGTCGGCGCAGATGGGAGCAGCGAGCTCGTCAACTATCGCGTGCGCGGCAACTATTACATCGTCGATCGGCTCTTCGCCGCGGCCGAACTTCGCCTCGGCACCAAGCGGCAGCAGGTGATCCGCATCAGCAGGATTGACGGCAGGCAACCGCAACGGCGGATCTCGCTCTTTCGCGGCAGCCGGCGAGGTGAGGGCTCATGATCGAAAATTCCCGCTCTGGCATCCCGCCGAAACTGGATCCCGAGGAACTGCAGCTTCGGGCCTCTCCCCGCCGCGTGGTGCGGTTCAGGCGCGGTGTGATCATCGCGATCGCAGCGCTCGGATCCGGCGCTGTCTTCGGCGTTACCATGATCGCCCTCCAGGGGCCGGCCCTTCGCATCAGGGATCAGGCGGAAGATCTCTACAACACTCAGCGCAAACCAACCGCCGAGGGACTCGATACGCTTCCCCATGACTATTCCGGCATGAAGCCGAAGCCTCCCGTCCTTGGGCTACCTTTGCCGGGCGACCTCGGCCGCCCCATCCTCGAGCGGCAGCGCCAGCTCGGCATCGTGCCGGGCCAAGACATCTCGGCCGAGGAGCAGCGTCTAGCGCAGCAGGCGATCGAAGCGCGTGAATCGCGGGTGCTTTTCCGCGTCGAAAATCGAGCTCAACAGACAGATGTCGGAGAGAGCGTGCAAACTGCTCAGCATCCATTTGAGGCGCTTCCCCAATCCGAAGCAGGACGCGCGTCAGCCTCGGTGGCGGCGGCGGAAGGCGACCAGAACAATCAGCAGCGAAAGCTTGATTTTCTCAGCCAGCGGAGCACTGGCGGGATCTACAATCCGCATGCGCTTCAGACGCCGATCTCGCCATATCAACTGATGGCTGGCAGCGTGATTGCCGCCAGCCTGATCACCGGCATCAATTCCGATTTGCCGGGCCTTGTGGTCGCGCAAGTCACCGAAAATGTGCACGACACGGTCACGGGCAACATATTGCTGATTCCGCAGGGCTCACGTCTTATCGGCGTCTACGACAGCGTCGTCGCGTTCGGGCAAAAGCGAGCGCTGCTGGTCTGGCAGCGCATTCTGCTGCCCGACGGCTCGTCGGCCGAAATCGACAATCTGCCCGCGAGCGACACCGCCGGCTACGCAGGGCTGGAAGACAAAGTCGATTTCCACACTTGGCAGATGATCAAGGGAGTGGCGCTTGCCACATTGCTCGGTGTCGGCACAGAATTCAGCCTCGGCGAAAACGAGAGCGATCTGGTCAAGGCGATCCGGGAATCAGCCCAGCAGAACGCCAGTCGAGCCGGCCAGCGCATCACCGAAAAAAACCTCAATATCCAGCCCACCATCGTCGTCCGCCCAGGTTGGCCACTGCGCGTCATCGTGCACAAGGACATCGTGCTGCGGCCATACGCCAGTTGAGCAGGAGTTATCATGGCTGACCTGAAACTTGGAAAACTTCCGGACCGAACAGCTTCGAAGATCACCATTACCGTCAGCGCGGAGCTGAGCCAAACACTCAAGGAGTATGCTGCACTTTACCGTCAGACCTATGGTCAGTCTGAAACCGTGGCAGAACTCATCCCTTTCATGCTGGCGGCGTTTCTGGAAGGCGACCGAGCCTTTGCCAAGGCCAGAAAAGAACGTCTGCCGACGGAGCTTGCCGGAAAATCGTGACTCCTCCGCTAGGGCAGCTGGAACATTGCCTAGCTGTCGCGACCTACCTGCGAAGCATAGGATCAAACACCTTGAAATGCAGGTATGCGCAAGAGTGGATGTGGAAGGAGATACCGCGCAACAGCCTAAGTTTGCATTTTCGATTTTGATGCGGTAGTCGGCTATGAGCGGTCAAAACGAACGCAGCTGGTTCGCCGATCGACCAAACGGCGAGCGCACTGTGCTTTGCTCAGACCGCCACCGAGTGCCTCGCCGTTCCCCCTTTGAAATATGTATCGAACTTGGCCGCGATGGTTCGAATGAAGGGGCGACTTTCAGTCCGTACGAGGAAACTGTCACCATCGAATTCAAGCGCTCGGGCAGGATCGTGGAGTGCGATGGACCTCGAGCGATGAAGGAGCTGCTCGCCGGCTTTGCCGAACCGCTCCACCAGGTCGACTGCCGAGAAGGCAAAATCACACATCAGCCGCTCGATGATCCAGCCACGGACGCGATCGTCGTCGGAAAGGGCAACGCCGCGCACGGCAGCCAACCCGCCATCCGCAACCATGCGCCCGTACCCGGAAGTCGAAGCCATGTTCTGCACGTAGCCTTGGCGAAAACGACCGATGGACGAAGGGCCAAGTCCGATGAGTGTCGGGCAGCGATCCTCAGTGTAGCCCTGAAAATTGCGATGCAAAACCCCTGCGCGGGCCGCTATGGCCAGCGCATCGTCGGGCTTCGCGAAATGATCGAGTCCTATTGCCTCATATCCCTTGGCGACAATTGCCCGCGCCGCGAGTTGAGATTGGGCGAAACGCTCAGTGGGACTCGGCAGCCATGCCTCGTCGATCATCGTCTGATGCTTCTTGAACCAGGGCACATGTGCGTAGCCGAACAGGGCCATCCGGTCTGGCTCCAAGGTCAGTGCCTGCGCCACCGTGGAACAGATCGTCTCGCGTGTCTGATTCGGGAGCCCGTAGAGCAGGTCCAGATTGACCGATTCGACGCCCCGCGAACGAACCCCGTCGACGACTGCCTTGGTCTGCAAAAAACTCTGCTCACGATTAATTGCTTTTTGCACTTGCGGATCGAAATCCTGCACGCCGAGGCTCGCCCGCGTTACGCCGATTTGAGCAAGTGCATCAAGGCGCGCCTTGTCCATGTCGTTGGTTTCGATTTCGATGCTGACCGTAGCATCCGGGAGAAGGTCGAAGCTGTCCCGCAAGGCCGCTCCAAGAGCAACCATATCATCGGGCCTCAGAATAGTTGGCGAACCGCCACCGAAGTGGATTGCACGGACATGTGCCTTGCCGCTCACCAGACCGGCAATCGTGACGATTTCGGCATTCAGCGAGCGCAGATAAGCGGCCACCGGCTCATATTGGTGCGTCTGCTTGGTGTGGCAGGCGCAGAACCAGCAGAGCTTGTCGCAGTAAGGAATGTGCAGGTACAGCGAGATTTCGTCGCCGCTTTCCAGCGTCTCCAACCAGCCACGGTAAATGGCAGCATCGATCCCCGAATGGAAATGCGGCGCCGTCGGATAGCTGGTGTAGCGTGGGACGTTCTCGCTGAGTTTGACAGCTATTTCCGATTGCATCTCGCGTTCACCGTGTTGCCCGCCGGAACACTGCACGCATCGCTGAAGCAGACCCTGATCTCGATCAGCCGCGCTCATGGACAAACCGCCGCAGGATTTCTCTACCCTGGATGGGTATCCTGCCGGCAGTTAGGATCGGGTAAGGCGAACGCATGACCTTTCGGCAAGACATTCATAGTTCCGGCATTCCTGTTCTTTGCTTCCCTTGCGAGGCACGGCGTCGCGGTGTCTGCGGTGCGCTCGATCCAGACAATTTGGTTGGGCTCGCCAAGACTTGCTCGCGTCGCCGGATCGAGTCAGGAATGGAGTTGACCGGCGAGGCACAGAACGTCGACAGCTACTCCAACGTGCTTTCAGGCGTGGTAAAGCTATCAAAGAGCCTGTCGGATGGGCGCCAGCAGATCGTCGGTCTCCAGTTTGCACCGGATTTTCTGGGACGTCCTTTCAAGGAGGAAAGCTCGATCAATGCGGAAGCGGCAACAGCAGTCACGCTGTGTTCGTTTCCGCGAGCGGCCGTCGAACGGATGATGAAGGCGTCACGGGAATTCGAGCATCGCCTGCTCAAACAGACGCTGAATGAACTCGATGAGGCGCGCGAGTGGATGGTGACGCTGGGGCGCAAGACAGCTCCGGAAAAGGTGGCGACTTTTCTCCTCATGATGGCCCGGAATATCGATTCCAGTCTCGATGCGGCTTCCGGGTCGGCCTCCTTCGATCTGCCGCTGACGCGTGCCGAAATGTCTGATTTCCTTGGAATCACCAGCGAGACCGTGAGCCGCCAACTGACGCGATTGCGGGCTGACGGGGTGATTCGGATTGAGAACGCACGCCATGTGACGGTGGACAGCATAAGCCGTCTGGAGAAGCGCTGTGGCGGCGGACGCGAGCGGCCCTAAGCGGCGAGGCCATGTCGCATGACTCCGGGGCGGGCCGTGTTTGCCTTTTAATGCGATGTCGCCGCGCCTTCGACGAAGCGGCGTCACGGTCGAGACAAACAGCTTTCGGCCTTTGATAGGAACGTGACCAATCGCCAGGTGTGTTTCGGCACATACCGGCGAAGCATGGTCCTTAATCTGCCACGGCTCGGCGGAACGATCGCGTTCGTTTCCAATGGGATCCGAACAACGTTTGGCAGGGCATCGGCAATAGCATCCAACGCGCGCAGAGCCTCAGCTTTCGCCTCAGCGATCGCGTCTGCGCCCGCCCAACCCAGGGAACGCCTTCCATGAGGGGGTGAGCCCGCGCTGCGTTCCTCGTTCATTCGCCACCTGCTGATTGCGCCGCACAAAATCGTGCGGCCTGACATAGATCAGGGCGAGGGGGCGGCGGCTGCGCGATTAGTGCGCTGCGGATTTGGCATCCACCAGATTCGAGATCGGGATCTGCAATGAAATTCGGCACAGAGATCGTCCTTCTAAGCGTGTTCGCTTTTGCGGCCCTGGTGGCCGCCGGCTTCGGCGTGGATGAACCTTTCCGCCGACACATGTGGGTGTTGTTCTTCGCAGTGGCTGGTTTCACTGCGATCCTGTTGCGCAACACGGAGTTCAGGCCAGCAGCTCCGATTGACCCATCCGCTTACATGGATGGTCCGATCCGCTACGGCGCGATCGCCACCGTGTTCTGGGGTGTCGTCGGCATGCTGGTCGGCGTGGTGATCGCGCTGCAGCTCGCCTACCCCGATCTCAACATCCAGCCCTGGTTCAATTTCGGTCGTTTGCGGCCGTTGCACACATCCGGTGTCGTTTTCGCCTTCGGCGGCAACGCGCTGCTTTGCACGTCTCTGTATGTCGTGCAGCGCACCTGCCGCGCGCGCCTCTTCGGCCGTGATCTCGCCTGGTTCGTCTTCTGGGGCTACCAGCTTTTCATCGTCATGGCCGCGACCGGCTACCTGCTCGGCATCACCGAGGGCCGCGAGTACGCCGAACCCGAATGGTATGTGGATGTCTGGCTGACCATCGTCTGGGTCGCCTACCTCATTCTGTTCCTTGGCACGATCCTGAAGCGCAAGGAACCGCATATCTACGTGGCCAACTGGTTCTACCTGTCGTTCATCGTGACCATCGCGATGCTGCATGTGGTCAACAACCTGTCCATACCAGTCTCGTTCCTGGGCTCCAAGAGCTACTCCGCCTTTTCAGGGGTCCAGGACGCCTTGACGCAATGGTGGTACGGCCACAACGCGGTCGGCTTCTTTCTCACCGCCGGCTTCCTCGGCATGATGTATTATTTCGTGCCCAAGCAGGCGAACCGGCCAGTCTATTCGTACCGGCTGTCGATCGTCCATTTCTGGGCTATCATCTTTCTCTACATCTGGGCCGGGCCGCATCACCTGCACTACACCGCCTTGCCCGATTGGGCGCAGACGCTCGGCATGGTGTTCTCGATCATGCTGTGGATGCCGTCCTGGGGCGGCATGATCAACGGCCTGATGACGCTGTCCGGCGCCTGGGACAAGCTGCGCACCGATCCGATCATACGCATGATGGTGATGGCCGTCGCCTTCTATGGCATGTCGACCTTCGAAGGCCCCATCATGGCGATCCGGGCGGTCAATTCGCTGTCGCATTATACCGACTGGACCATCGGGCACGTCCATTCGGGTGCGCTCGGCTGGGTCGGCATGATCTCGTTCGGCGCGATCTACTACATGGTCCCGAAGCTCTGGAACCGTCAACGGCTCTACTCGCTGAGGCTCGTCACCTGGCACTTCTGGCTGGCGACACTCGGGATCGTCGTCTACGCCGCGGTGATGTGGGTGTCCGGCATCATGCAGGGCCTGATGTGGCGCGAATATGGCGAGCAGGGCTTCCTCGTCTACTCCTTCGCCGAAACCGTCGCCGCCATGCACCCCTACTATGTCATGCGCGCCATCGGCGGCGCCATGTACCTCTCCGGCGCCCTGATCATGGCCTGGAACATCACCAGGACCATCCTCGGCCACCAGCGCGAGGAGGAGCCGATGCCGAGCCCCGTCGCCATCCGACCTGCGCGATCAGGAGCCAGGTAATGGGCTTGATGGACAAACACGCAATCATCGAGAAGAACGCCACGCTTCTTCTCGTTGGCTCGCTGCTCGTGGTGACGGTCGGCGGCATCGTCGAGATCGCGCCTCTCTTCTATCTCGACAATACGATCGAGAAGGTGGAAGGCATGCGCCCCTATTCGCCGCTCGAACTTGTCGGGCGCAACATCTATATGCGCGAGGGCTGCTACCTCTGTCATAGCCAGATGATCAGGCCGTTCCGCGACGAAGTTGAGCGCTATGGCCACTACAGCCTGGCTGCCGAGTCCATGTACGATCACCCCTTCCAGTGGGGATCGAAGCGCACCGGGCCGGATCTCGCCAGAGTTGGCGACCGCTACTCGAATGCATGGCATGTCGCGCATCTTACCGACCCGCGCTCGGTGGTGCCGGAATCGATCATGCCGAGCTATGGGTTCCTGAAAGACACGCCGATCGACGTGAAGGATTTCTCGACGCATCTGGTCGCCAACAGGCTTGTAGCCGTCCCTTACACGGATGACATGATCGCCCACGCCAATGCGGATCTGGGGGCGCAGGCCGATCCCAATGCCGACACATCAGGCCTTGAGGCGCGTTACCCAAAAGCCAAGATCGGCGACTTCGACGGCAACCCGCAACAGGTCACCGAAATGGATGCCCTGCTCGCCTACCTGCAGATGCTTGGCACACTGGTCGACTTCAAAAATTACGACGAAGCCGCCGGCTACCGCTGAGGAGAACGCTGATGACCTACAATTTGATGCGGGCGTTTGCCGACAGCTGGGGCCTGGTTGCGATGGCGCTGTTCTTCGTGGGGTGCATCGCCTTTGCCCTACGCCCCGGCAGCCGAAGGCTGGCCGACGAAGCGGCCCGCATTCCGCTCGAGGACGAGTGATCATGAGCGACGAGCATATCGATGAAATCTCTGGCGTCTCGACCACCGGCCACGAATGGGATGGTATCCGGGAGCTGAACAACCCGCTTCCCAGATGGTGGGTCATCACTTTTTACGTCACCATTGTCTGGGCGATAGGCTACACCATTGCCTATCCAGCATGGCCTCTGTTGCACTCGGCGACAACGGGTGTGCTCGGCTATTCCAGCCGCAACGAGGTCAGGAACGAGCTGACCGCGGCTGAGGCCGCCAAGGGCAAATATATCTCGGCGGTGGAGTCCAAGAGCGTCTCGGAAATCGCCGCGGACGACGGCCTGCGCGAATTCGCAATCGCCGCCGGTGGCGCCGCTTTCAAGGTCAATTGCGTACAATGTCACGGCTCCGGCGCCCAGGGTTCCAAGGGCTTTCCCAATCTCAACGACGACGACTGGCTATGGGGCGGCAAGGCCGAGCAGATCCAGCAGACGATTACGCACGGCATCCGCTTTGCGACTGATGCGGAAACGCGGCTGTCGGAAATGCCGGCCTTCGGCGACATCATTACCGCCGACCAGATCGCACAAGTCAGCGCCTACGTGGCCAGCCTTTCCGGCAAGGTCCGCGATGCAAGTCTGATCCAACCCGGCGCCAAGGTCTTTGCCGAGAATTGCGTGGCCTGTCACGGCGACAATGCAAAAGGCAACAGGGAATTCGGCGCCCCCGACCTGACCGATGCGATCTGGCTCTATGGATCCGGTGAGACAGCCATCGCCGCACAGGTCCGTGCGCCAAAACAGGGCGTCATGCCGGCCTGGGTTGGCCGTCTCGGCGAGATCAAGGTCAAGGAACTTGCAGTTTATGTCCATTCGCTTGGCGGCGGAGAATAGGAATGGAAGCCCTATTCTTCGGTCCCCCCTGCCAAGCGGACGAGGCCTGGCG